>NZ_JBKBOV010000060.1:0-21643 GCF_046293535.1 Massilia sp.
AGGCCGCCGGCCAGCGCGGCGCGGCGGAGGCCGCCGACCAGGCGCACACCGGCCTGCGCGCGGGCACGGAACTGGCGCGCGGCGGCGCGGCCTCGCTGAACGGGGCCGCGGCGGGCAGCGGCAGTGGGTCGGCTTCCGCTTCCGGTTCCGGTTCCGGCAAGGTCGACAAATCGTCGCCGGCGCGGGGCAGCGGCTCGGCCTCCCTGTCGCTGGACGCCAGCGCCTCGGCCCGTGGCCGCAGCGGCGGCGCCGACTGACAGCGGCGCTACAGGATCGGGGTGCCGCCCGTCACCGCGATGCGCGCCCCCGAGATGTAGCTGGCCTGGCTTGAAGCCAGCAGCACGTAGACCGGGGCGACTTCGGCCGGCTGGCCGGGGCGCTTCATCGGCACCTGCTGGCCGAAGCTCTCGACCTGGTCGGGCGGCATGGTGGCGGGAATGAGCGGCGTCCAGATCGGGCCGGGAGCGACCGAGTTCACCCGGATCCCTTTTTCCGCCAGCAACTGGGCCAGGCCGGCGCTGAAGTTGGCGATGGCGCCCTTGGTGGCGGCATAGGCCAGCAGGGTCGGCTTCGGATTGTCCGAGTTGATCGAGGTGGTGTTGATGATCGACGAGCCGGGACCCATGTGCTTTACCGCCGCCTTGCAGATGTGGAACATCGCGCCGATATTGACCTTGAAGGTGTAGTCCCATTCGTCGTCCGGAATCTCTTCCAGCGAATCGTGGCTCATCTGGAAGGCCGCGTTGTTGACCAGCACGTCGATGCGCCCGAATTCCTGCACCGCCTTGTCGACGATCGCGCGGCAATGGGCCGGGTCGGCCAGGTCGCCCGGCACCAGCACCGCCTTGCGCCCGGCTTCTTCCACCAGGCGCGCGGTTTCGCGCGCATCCTCGTGTTCGTTCAGGTAGGAGATCAGGACATCCGCACCCTCGCGTGCGAAGGCGAGGGCGACCGCGCGGCCGATGCCGCTGTCGGCGCCGGTGATGAGGCTGGCTTTGTCCTTGAGTTTGCCGGAACCCTGGTAGCTCGACTCGCCATGGTCGGCCTTGGGCGTGAGCTGCGCTTCGGTGCCCGGCGGTTCCTGCTGCTGCTTCGGCTGGTTCATCGCGTATCCCTTCGATTCAGTGTTTGAGGTAGCGCGGGCGCGCGGGGGACGCGTCCGGCGTGTCTTCGTTGGCGGCCGGAGTCTCCTCGGCGCGCAGGTCGCGCGCCTCGGGCGCCTCCTGCACCAACACGTGCCGCGGCCGCGGCGCGGTCGAGATGCCGAGCTCGTCGAACATCTGCATGGTGTCGAGGTTGATGGCGTGCTGGGTGTCCATGTACAGGCCGTAGTCGGCGTCGAGCATGGTGTAGACAATCTCGTACTCGATCCAGTTCTGGTCCAGGGTCTTCAGGTGGGCGCGGTCGAAGCGCGCCTTCTCGTGCTTGCCGATGATCTCGCGCAGCATGTCCGGCACCTGCGCAGCCAGCTCGCGCGGGGTGGCTGGACTGGCGCGCAGGGCGAACACGATGCGGCGCGTGCTCATGCGGCGGTAGTTGTAAACCGTGTTGCGCAGCAGTTCGGCGTTCGCAACGATGATCTGTTCGCCGCCGAGGGCGCGCACGCGGGTGGTCTTCAGGCCAACGTGCTCGACCGTGCCGCTGAAGTTGTTGACCGTGATGAAGTCGCCGACCTCGAAGGGCTTGTCCACCGCGATCGACATCGAGGCGAACAGGTCGCCCAGGATGTTCTGCACCGCCAGCGCGATCGCCACCCCGCCGATGCCGAGGCTGGCCACGAAGGTGGTGACGTTGATCCCCAGGTTGGACAGCATCGCCAGCAGGAACACCACCCAGACCGTGGTCTGCAGCAGCCAGATCACGACCGTATGGGCGACCGTGACCTGGTCGTCGACGGCGCCGCGTCCGTGGCTGAGGATATAGCGGCGCGCGCCGATCTTGACGGCGCGGTGCAGGAAGGCGGCGATCTGGATGCCAAGCGTAAAGAACCACAGGTGGCCCAGGCGCGTGTTCCAGGGTTCGGGCAGGTCCAGCACCGACAGGCCGATCAGGATCGAGGTGGCCAGGATGGCGAATACGCCGGTGTGGGCCAGGGTCTTGCCCAGGATCTGGGCAATGGTGCGGTGCTGGCGTTCCTCGCTCAGTTGGCCGAGGCGGCGGCGGAACAGGACCAGGGCGCCGTGCATCAGGACGTAGCTGGCGACGGCGGCGGCGAGGGCGAACAGGGCGTTCGCCAGAGATATGTCCAGGGATGCAAATAATTGGGACGGATTGTTCAAACCGGGCTCCTAATCGGGCGAGCCGGCGCCGGCCGCGCGTGCCGGATGGACGGGAATGGCATGCGGGGACGCCGCAGGACGCTTGCTGCAGGGACGCGGGCACGCGGCCCGCAAGGACGGGACGGCGGAGCGGCGCCGGCCAAAGCGTGCGCCGCTCCGGCGGATCAGTGGCGCTTGAGGTGCTCGCGCACGGCTTCGGCGCTCGGCCCCACCTGCTTCACGGCGCGTTCGAGCTCTTCCTTGCTCACGCCCAGCGCCTCGGTCCAGTGGCGCACTTCCCATTCCTCGTTGACGTTGATGCGGGCGCGATCCTGGGCGCCGCGGTCTTGCAGATTATCGGACATGATGGCCTCCTTGTTGACTTTGCTTAGCTCCAGAGTGCCAGCCACAGGCAATGCGTTCCGTACGCTGACTCACCTTGCGCGCCATTCCCGACCCGCGATCGACCCGCGGGGCCGTGTCAGTGGCAACATTTTGAGGTACGCTTGCAATATCGATACCAACGGCACCAGAAGAAGGAGACCCCGCATGTCCGCACCTTATGAAACCGCCCAGCCCGAACGCAGCGCCGTCGACGCCATGCCGGGCACCGTGATGCTCGATTTCGGCGCCAACTGGTGCGGTTACTGCCGCGCCGCCGAGCCGCTGATCGACGAGGCCCTGGCCGGGGCCCAGGGTGCGGGCGGGCCTGTACGCCACCTGAAGGTCGAGGACGGGCCGGGCCGCCCGCTGGGGCGCTCGTTCCGCATCAAGCTGTGGCCGACCGTGGTCGTGCTCAAGGATGGGCAAGAGGTGGCGCGCGTGGTGCGCCCGGTGTCCGCCGACGAAGTACGCGTCGCACTGGCCCAGGCCGGTGCCGCATGAGCGAGGCAGCCGCCGTCCCGGCCAACAAGCCGCGCACCGTCCTGTTCGCGAGCCTGATCGGCACCACCATCGAGTTCTACGACTTCTACATCTACGCCACCGCGGCGGTGCTGGTGTTCCCGCGCCTGTTCTTCCCGGCCGGCGACCCGGCCGCCGCGACCCTGCAGTCGCTGGCCACCTTCGCCATCGCCTTTTTCGCGCGGCCGGTGGGTTCGGCCGTGTTCGGGCACTTCGGCGACCGCATCGGGCGCAAGGCCACCCTGGTGGCGGCGCTGCTCACCATGGGCATTTCCACGGTGCTGATCGGGCTGCTGCCCACCTATGCCTCGATCGGCACGTTGGCGCCGCTATTGCTGGCCCTGTGCCGCTTCGGCCAGGGCCTCGGCCTGGGCGGGGAGTGGGGCGGGGCGGTGCTGCTCGCCACCGAGAACGCGCCGCCGGGAAAACGCGCCTGGTACGGCATGTTCCCGCAACTGGGCGCGCCGATCGGCTTCTTCCTGTCGGGCGGCACCTTCCTGCTGCTGGGCAGCGTGTTGTCCGACGAGGACTTCTTCAGCTGGGGCTGGCGCATACCCTTCCTGGCCAGCGCGCTCCTGGTGCTGGTCGGGCTGTACGTGCGCCTGAAAATCACCGAGACCCCGGATTTCCAGAAGGTGCTGGACCGTAACGAGCGGGTCAAGGTGCCGGCGCTGGCGGTGTTCAGGGACCACACCCGCGCGCTGGTGCTGGGCACGATCGTGGCGCTGGCGACCTTCGTCGTGTTCTACCTGATGACGGTGTTCGCGCTGAGCTGGGGTACGGCCAAGCTGGGCTTCTCGCGCCAGGAGTTCCTCACCATGCAACTGGTCGCGGTGGTCTTCTTCGGCCTGACCATCCCGCCTTCTGCGCTGCTGGCCGACCGCCACGGCAGGCGCATGGCGATGATCCTGGTGAGCGCGGCGATCGCCGTGTTCGGGCTGCTGTTCGGACCGCTGTTCGGGGCCGGCACGCCGGCCGCGGTCGGCGGCTTCATGGTGCTGGGCTTCTGCCTGGTCGGCTTCACCTACGGGCCGCTCGGCACCCTGCTGGCGGAGATGTTCCCCGCCGAGGTGCGCTATACGGGCGCCTCGCTGACCTTCAACTTCGCCGGCATCCTGGGGGCCTCGCTGGCCCCCTACATCGCCACCTGGCTGGCCACCAACTACGGGCTGGCCTGGGTCGGCTACTACCTGACGGCGGCGGCGCTGCTCAGCCTGTTCGCCCTGCTGGCGGTCGGAGGCGCCAGGGCGCCCGCGCAAGCGGTCTCGCGCTGACAAAGCAAAAGGGCCCCGGATCGGGGCCCTTTCCATATCGTCCGGGCGCCTTGCCTCAGAACGAATAGACCATCGTCAGCGAGGTCTGGGTATCGGTGTTCTTTTTACCATCCGGCACGCTGCTGTCGTTGCGCGCGCTGAAGCCGGCCTTCATCTGCATGGTCGAATTGATCTTGGTGCTGAGCGAGGTCTCGGCCACCGAACGGGTGTTCGAGGTGCCTTTCTCGACGCTGACCGTCTGGGCGAAGAAGGCGGACGGGCTGACGCGCCAGCGCAGCTGGGCCGCGCCGCGCACGGTCAGGCCGCTTTCGTCCTCGCCGGTGGCGCGCTCTCCGGCAAAATAGCCCGGGCCGATCTCGACGTCGAGCGAGGTGTCCGGCGTGTTCAGCCAGCGCGAGCCGTGACCGACCGCGATCGAGGAATAGCGGCTGTAGGCGCCGAAGCGGTCGGTGACGTGCGAGCCGATCACGAAGGCGCGCTTGTGCTCGCCCAGCAGCTTGAGCGAGGCCTTGGCCGAGGCGGCGAAGCGTTCGGCCGACTTGCTGCGCTCGATGTCGCCGTCGTCGTTCTCGTACTCGTCTTCCTTGAAGAAGCCGCTGACGACGAATTCATGGCTCCAGTTGGCCGTCTCGTGGCGGGCGTCGATCTTGCCCGTGACCGAGGTGCCGGTGGTGTTGCCCGAGGTGGTGATCGCGCCCAGTTCGGCCGAGGTGAACCAGCCGCCTTCGGGAATCTCGGGCTTGGCCACCGAGATCGGCGCGTGGACGTTGCCGACGCTCGGCAGGTCGAAGTCGGCGCGGGCGGGGCCGTGGATGGTGCACAGGCCGAGTGCAAGAAGCGTTACAGGGAATTTGAAGTGTTTCATAAGCACCGTATTGCCAGCAAGATGCGCGATATTGTATCCCAAAGCACGCGAAAAACGATGCTTTGGGACACGTTTGCCGCGGTTTACTTGCGCGGCCTGCCAGTCTGGAATCAGGTGCCGACCACCACGATCTTGAATGTGAACAGGGCGGCAATGACCCACACCACCGGCGCGACCTCGCGCGCCCGGCCGGTCAGCAGCTTGAGCACCGCGTAGCTGATGAAGCCGAAGGCGATGCCTTCCGCGATCGAGAAGGTGAAGGGCATGACCAGCGCGGTGACGGCGGCCGGGATGCTCTCGGTGGAGTCGCCCCATTCGACCTCGCCCAGGTCGGACAGCATCAGGCAGGCGACGAACAGCAGGGCGGGCGCGGTGGCGTAGGCCGGGACCACGCCGGCCAGCGGCGCGATGAACAGGCAGGCCAGGAACAGCACCGCCACCGTGAGGGCGGTGAGGCCGGTGCGGCCGCCCGCCTGCACGCCCGAGGCGCTTTCGAGGTAGGCGGTGGTGCTCGAGGTGCCCAGCACGCTGCCGGCCACGATCGCGCCGCTGTCGGCCAGCAGTGCCTTGTTGAGGCGGTCCATCTTGCCCTCGACCAGCAGGCCGGCGCGGCGCGCCACGCCCATCAGGGTGCCGGTGGCGTCGAACAGTTCGACCAGGAAGAACACCAGCACCACGTTCATGATGCCGACCGACAGGGCGCCCATGATGTCGAGCTTGAACAGGGTCGGTTCGATCGAGGGCGGGGCCGAGAAGATCCCGTTGTAGGTGTTCCCGCCGAAGAAGAAGGACAGTACCGTCACCAGCACGATGCCGATCAGGATCGCGCCCTTCACGCGCAGGCGGTCGAGCGCGACGATGGCGAAGAAGCCGACGATGGCCATGATGGCCTCCGGCTTGTGCAGGTCGCCGGCCTTGACCAGGGTGGCCGGGCTGGCCACCACGATGCCGGCGTTCTTCAGCGCGATCAGCGCCAGGAACATGCCCAGGCCGACCGTGATCGCGACGCGCATCGACTTGGGGATGCCGTTGACGATCATGCCGCGCAGGCCCAGCAGGGAAACCAGGATGAACAGGCAGCCGGACATGAACACCGCGCCCAGCGCCGCCGGCCACGGAATGCCCATGCCCAGCACCACCGCATAGGCGAAATAGGCGTTCAGGCCCATGCCGGGGGCCATCGCGATCGGGTAGTTCGCGTACAGGCCCATCACGGCGGTGCCGAGCGCCGCCACCAGGCAGGTGGCCACGAACACCGATTCCTTCGGCATGCCGGCGTCGCCCAGGATCGAAGGATTGACGAAGATGATGTACACCATCGTCAGGAAAGTCGTGAGGCCGGCAAGCAGTTCGGTGCGGACGGTGGTGCCGCTTTGGGTGAGTTTGAAGAATCGGTCGAGCATTATTATTGGACTCCAGGCGTGTTTTGGCTGAAGCATAACACTCCGGGGTACTGCCGAGCGAGTATTGGCTGCTCCGGCATGCGTCAAGGACCCGCGCAGCGGTGCCGATGCGCTAACATGGCGCTTCCAACATCACCAAGCCATGCCATGCCGAAGAATAAGCGCCCGCTGCCCCGTACTTCCAACAATCCGCGCGAACCCGACAATGCCTCCGTGGCGCAGGAACTGGCCGACCTGGCCCTGGCGATCGCCGAGAGGGAGGAAGCGCCCGGCTTCGGCAGTGCCGACGAGCGCGAGGAGGAACTCCTGGCGGCGGTGCGCAAGCTGCTGCGCAAGAAGCGCGACGAGGCGCTGTACGAAGCGATCGAGGTGGCGCGCTACACCGACCCCGAGGCCTGCCGCCTGCTGCGCGCCCGCATCGAGGAGGAGGCCGCCAACCTGCGCCTGCGCCGCGAGGACGGCCAGGGTAATGGCGTGGAATACGAGATCGACGCCTTCCTGATCCCGCTGTTCGTGCGCACGCAGGGTGGCTTGCAGGCCGCCGACACCTTCCAGGACGAGGAGGCTTTCGAGACCCTGGCCAACAGCTTCCACCCGGCCGGGCTGGAAAGCGCCGGCGGCAAGCTGGTGCTGGTCCAGCATGCCTACGACCTGGCCGAGATCGACCACATCTCCTATTCAACCCTGCAGGAGATGCTGCGCGAGGCCGCCGGTACGCTGCTGGAAAAGAAGCTGCAGCCGGCGCCGGCCATCGAAGCGAGCATCCGCGGCTGGACCGGCGAGCGCTTCGCGCCGGACGAATCGGCGCTCGAGCTGCGCTTCCTGCTGGGTTTTTCGCTCAAGCGCCTCGATGACCCGTTCTATGCGGTGCCACGCGACGAAGCCGGCGCGGACGCCTGGTATGCGGCGCGCGAGGAGCGCTACCGCGCCTGGACCGCCCAGGCCGCACCCCTGGTGCGGCGCCTGCTGGGGCGCGAGCCCGACGCCGTGCATGTCGACTTTCTCTACCAGGACCTGTTCTACGGCGCCAAGGAGCACGGCGTGAGCGAACTGACCACCCTCGGCATCCTGTCCGAGATCGCACGCACGCTGGCGGCCAAGGACCTGGCGCCCGACCAGGTCCATGCCGCCGTCGCGCCGCTCGACGCGGGCGAGCACATCGTCCTGCGCATCAACCTGTACGCGCTCGACGGCGGCACGCCCTGGGGCAGTGTCGAGACACCGGTCGACCTGGCCGCCGACCTCGGCGCCGAGATCGACACCCTGTGCGATGCGCTGCTGTCGCTCGGCCTGGAAGGCGTCTCGGTCGCGACCGGCTTCAGCGAGGACGGGCACGCGGAAGGCGCGCAGCCCTACCAGGCGGGTTGACGGCTACCCAGCCGATCGACCGCTTTCGCGCCGCCTCGGCGGCGCTGCCGACGGCCCTGGCGCGCCTTCCATGGCCGTTTTTCCCGAATAAACCTTGGCGCCGCCGGGCGCACGGCATGCCTGCGCGCGCCCGTGCACGGTAAAAACATGGGTGACTATTCGTAGTGGATTTTCTTGTATGGATGTAGGAGCCGCCCTACATGAGTGCGCTCAGCCGGCAGCTCTCTCCTATGGAAGGTCTGTGTAACATCTGGTTGCAACCTTTCTCATTGGCAATATTGCAATGCATAAATGAAAATAATGGCAATTTTGCATGTTACGATTGGCGGGTCCGGTGTGCGACTGAACCGACATTGTCCACACACTGGGAACTGGCACAGAGAGAAAAGCGCCAGGCTTTGCCAACAAAATAGCGCCACGAAGGCGAAAGGAAATGAATATGCCGACCTTGATCGTGTTTTGCCACCTGCGCTGGGACTTCGTTTTCCAGCGGCCCCAGCACCTGATGACCCGTCTGGCGGAACACTACGATATCCTGTTTGTCGAGGAACCGGTGTATAGCGAAGGGCAGGCATACCTGAAGAAGACGGCCGTCGCGCCGAACATCACGGTGTGCCAGCCGCATACCGCGATCCATGCACCAGGCTTCCACGACGACCAGATCCCGACCCTGCAGACCCTGCTGGCCGACCTCGTGCCGGAAGGCGAGCAGCCGGTCGTCTGGTTCTATACCCCGATGGCGCTGCCGCTGCTGCAGGGCCTGAACCCATCCAAGATCGTCTACGACTGCATGGACGAGCTGGCAATGTTCAAGAACGCGCCGAAACAGCTGCTGCAACGTGAAAGCGCTTTGTTGAACATGGCCGACGTCGTCTTCACCGGCGGCCCGAGCCTGTACCAGTCCAAGCGCGACCGCCATGCGAACGCGCACTGCTTCTCGAGCAGCGTCGACGCCAAGCACTTCCGCCAGGCCCAGGACCGCGCGATCTCGCATCCCGACCAGGCCCACATCCCGCACCCGCGCCTGGGCTTCTATGGCGTGATCGACGAGCGCCTCGACGTGGAACTGGTGTCGAAGATGGCCGACGCCCATCCGGAATGGCAGATCGTGATGGTGGGACCGGTCGTCAAGATCGACCCGGCCACGCTGCCCAAGCAGCCGAACGTCCATTACATGGGCCAGCGCAGCTACGACCAGTTGCCGAAGTTCCTGGCCGGCTGGGACGTGTGCCTGCTGCCGTTCGCGATGAACGATTCGACCAAGTTCATCTCGCCGACCAAGGTGCTCGAATACATGGCGGCCGAACTGCCCGCGGTCTCGACCCCGATCACCGACGTCAAGGTGCCGTATGGCGACGTGGTGGCGGTCGCCGCCACGCCGGAAGAATTCATCGCGGCCTGCGAACGCCAGCTGGCCCAGAGCGAAGCCGAGCGCCAGGCCATGGCCAAGCGCATGCGCGAAGTGGTGGCGAACACTTCCTGGGACCTGACGGCCTCGCGCATGCACGAGCTGATCGAAAGCGCCGTGTCGGGCCGCCACGCGCGCCTGCCGGCCGCGCCGGAAACGGCCAAGGTCGACGTGCTGCCGGTGAAGGCGGCCAAGGTGCCGGTGGCGAAGTCCGCCTGACAGGGTAAGCGGCCAGCGTCCCGGTAAGGGCGCGCTGGCTGGCGACGGCGCGGCGGCGGTTCCTTGCGGGGCCGCCGCCGTGTTTTTTCGTGCCGCCGCTCGGTAGGGTGGGCGGCTCTACCCGTCCTCATGAGCATCGATGGCGTACGGGCCGCCCACGCGGTGATAGTTTGCGGCCAGATCACCGAGTCCGTGATCGGAGCCGCCGGCGATCACCGCGTGGGCGGCATTGACGTGCGCGTATCGCATGGATTCGAGTGGAGCCGCCCACCCTACGAAAGACGAGACGCAGAAAAAAGCGGCGCGGTGTCCGGAGACGCCGCGCCGCTTTCGGCGATGGTGCGAGGCTCAGGCGCCGCGCTCAGCGATTGCCGCCGCGGCCGCCGCCATTGCCGCCGCTTTGCGCATTGCCGCGATTGCCGCTCTGCTGGTTGCCGTCGTTCTTGTGGCTCATGCGGCCGGCCTCGCGCGCCTCTTCCGAGGTGAATTCGTGCGCATTGCCGGAAGCGTGGGCCGCGCGCCCGCCCTGCGCCGCGATTTCGCGCTGGCGCTGCGGGTCCATGGAGGCGAAGCCACGCCCGCCGCCGCCGTTGCCACCGCCGCCGCTTTGCGAGTTGCCGCCGCGTCCGCTCTGGGCGTTGCCGCGGTTGCCGCCGCCCGAGGCGCGTCCGCCCTGCGAGGCGATCTCACGCTGCTGTTGCTGGTCCATGGAGGCGAAGCCGCGCTTGTTGTTGCCCTGGTTGTTCGATGCCATGACGATCTCCTTTATCGATGACAGGGTTGTCCGAAGTCTCTTCCGGCCGCTGCCGCCGCGTCCTGCGGGGTATCCGTTTCCGGAAGAGGTGAGTTCATCTTAGGTCGCCGACCTCGGCTGCGGAATAGGACTGTCCGGCCCAGCACTGTAGGAGCGCTCCGGCGCATACCGCCGCGTGAGCGGTATTCAGTGGCGCAGCGCGCCGCCGGGGGAGGGCGCGGCCGGCGGCCAGCCGCCGACCGGATCGTCGGCGCCGGCCACCCGCACCACCGACAGCGGGTGCGCGAACTGGATGCCTTCGCGCTGGAAGGCGCGGTAGATCTGCAGCAGGATCTGCTCCTGGGTGTCCATGTGCAGGATGTAGTCGGGGCTCTGGAAGTGGTAGACCACCTCGTAGTCGAGCGACCAGTCGCCGTAGCGGAAGAAGTGGGCGCGTTCGAAGCTGGCGTCGCTGCGCGCCTTGATGATCTCGCGGATCATCGCGGGAATCGCGGTCACCTGGGCTTCGCTGGTGCCGTAGGCCACCCGCAGCATGAAGGCGACGCGGCGCGTGGCCATGCGCTTGTGGTTGTGGATCCGGCTCCTGAGCAGCTCGCCGTTCGAGAACACGATCTGCTCGCCGCCGAGGCCGCGCAGGCGCGTGGTCTTCAGGCCGATGTATTCGACCGCGCCGAGCGCGTCTCCCACGATGATGAAGTCGCCCACTTCGAAGGGCTTGTCGAGCATGATCGACAACGAGGCGAACAGGTCGCCCAGGATGTTCTGGGTCGCCAGGGCCACGGCGATGCCGCCGATGCCGAGGCTCGCCACCAGGGTGGTGATGTTGAAGCCGAAGTTATCCAGCGTCATCAGGAAGGCCACGACCCAGACCACCAGGCGCATCATGAAGAACAGGATGGTGCTCGAGGCCTTGCGCGCGCCGTCGCCGGGGGGGGGCGAGCAACTGGCTGCGCCAGCCGCGCAGGGCGGTGTCGCCCCAGATGCCGAGCTGCAGGACCAGCGAGGCCACGGCCACCCGCGACACCACCAGGCGCCAGCTTTCCGGCATCACGAGGAAGATGCTGGCGAGGTAGGCCGCAATGGCCAGCTTGAACACGAGGTAGCTCCGGTTGAGCATCTTGACCACCAGGTCGTCCACCCGCGTGACGGTGCGGTTCGCCATATTGCTCAAGCGGCGCAGGAAGAACATGCGTACCGCCAGCATCAGGGCGGTCGCGCCGAGGAAGACCCCGAGCGCGACCATCCAGTTTTCCAGGTCGTTGTTGTCCAACAGGTATTCCATCCGCGGCTCCGGCGTCGACTGCAAAGGACGCAGTGTGCGGCCAGGGAGGGCCGCGGCGCGCACAATTGACGACGGCCGCGCCCTCAGGCCAGCGCTTCGCCGATGGCCTCCACGGTGGCCGGCTTGGTGAGATGGCCGTCGAAGCCGGCACGCGCGCTGCGCTCGCGGTCGGCCTCGCCGCCCCAGCCGGTCAGTGCCACCAGCCGCACGCCGGCATAGCGCGGATCGCGCCGGATCGCCTCGGCCACCTCGAAGCCCGACATCCCGGGCATGCCGAGGTCGAGGAACACGACCTCGGGCTGGAATCCCGCCATCATGCGCAGCGCCTGGTGGCCGTCGTTCGCGACCAGCGTCTGGTGGCCGAGCTGGCCCAGCACCGCCGACAGCGTCTCGGCCGCGTCGCGGTTGTCGTCCACCACCAGCACCCGCCGCGCCGCGCAGGGCAGGGGGCTGTCCGCCTGCACCGGCGCCCCGGGAACCGCCGCGCTCGCCAGCGGCAGGCGCACCGTAAACACGCTGCCCGCATTGGTGCCGGCGCTGCTCGCCCGCACGCTGCCGCCGTGCAGTTCGACCAGGCTGCGCACCAGCGACAGGCCGATGCCCAGCCCGCCCGCCGCATGGCGCCGGCCCTCGCCGATCTGGGTGAACATCTTGAAGACCTCGTCGAGCCGCGCCGGATCGATGCCGATGCCGTTGTCGGACACGGCGATGACGGCGTCAGGACCGTCGCGCTCGGCGGCCAGCACGATGCTGCCCCCGCGCGGCGTGTAGCGCGCCGCGTTGTTGAGCAGGTTGGACACCACCTGGGTCAGCCGGGTGGCGTCGGCGTCGACCACCAGCGCTTCCTGGGGCAGACGCAGGTCCAGGTGGTGGCGCGCCGCCTCGATCAGCGGCATGCTGGTCTCGACCGCCGCCGACAGCACGGCGTCCAGCCCGATGCGCTCGCGTTTGAGCGCGACCTGGCCGCGGGTGATGCGCGCCACGTCGAGCAGGTCGTCGACCAGGTGGACCAGTTGCCCGAGCTGGCGCTCCATGATCTCGTGGATGCGCGCCACCGCCTCCGGGTCGGCGGGTGCCCGCTGGATGAACTGCAGGCCGCTGCGCAGCGGGGCCAGCGGGTTGCGCAGCTCGTGGGCGAGGGTGGCCAGGAACTCGGTCTTGATGCGGTTCGCCTCTTCCAGGTCGGCCGCCATCTGGCGCAGCGCGTCCTCGCCCTTGCGGCGCTCGGTGATGTCGTTGAACACGACCGCGACCCGGTGCTGTTCGGGCGGACCGATGCGGGCGGCGTACACGTCGTACCACCGCCCCAGATCGCGCGACTCGTTGACGAAGCGTACCGCCTCGCCGGTGTCGGCAACCCTTCCATACATATCGAACCAATGGCGCTCGTGATGCGGCGCCATCTGGCGCATGCTGCGGCCGACGGCGTTGACCAGGCCGGTATGCTTGACGAAGGCGGGGTTGGTCTCCAGGAAGCGGTAGTCGCAGGCTTGCCCGGCATTGTCGTACAACATTTCGATCACGCACACGCCTTCGTCGATCGACTCGAACAGGGTGCGGTAGCGCTCCTCGCTCAGGCGCAACTGCTGCTCGGTCTCGAACTGGCGCGAGGCGTCGATGACGACCCCGCGCATGCGCGGTCCGCTGCCATCGGCGGGTTCGACGTGTCCGCGCGCGATCACCCAGCGCCACCCGCCCTCGGGACGGCGAACCCGGAACGTGGCGTCGTAAGACGCCCCGCGCGTGACTGCCTCTTGCAGGACGGTCTGCACGGTCCGCAGGTCTTCGGGATGGAGCGATTCGAAACAACGCGATGCCGGCGCGCCGCCTTCCAGGAATTCGGGTATGCCGAACAAGGCGGCCATGCGGGCGTCGCCCGTGACCCGGTCGGTCCCGATGTCCCAGTTCCAGACGCCCAGTTCGGCGGCGGCGATGATGGATTCGAGGCGCGCGCTGGCATCGATGAGGGCCGCCTCGGCGCGGCGCCGCTCGGCGGCGGCCTGGAAGGCGTCGAGGTAGAAGCGCAGCTTGGCGCGCAGGATGACCGGCGACAGGGGTTCGGTGAGCACCGCCACCGCGCCGCCTTCATAGAAGGCCTCGACCGGGAAGCTTGCGTCCGCCGGCACGCCCAGCGCGACCACCGGCGTGTGCACCGAGCGGCGGGTGGACCTGAGCTGGCGGATGGTAGCGGCGAGCGCCTCGGCATCGCCCGCATAGCCGACCAGCGTCAGCGCGAAGTCATGGTGGCGCGCCTGCGCCAGGCCCTCCGCCACCGAGCGGGCATGCAGGACCGTCGCGCCCAGTTCGTCCGCAACGCGCCCCAGCACCGGGTCGGGCACCGGGCGCTCGCAGATGAACAGCACGCTGGCGTGGCCGGTCGTCAAGGGGTGCCCCTGTGGGGCGATGGACGGCGCATGGTCGGATCCTGTGGTGGTGGCGGGTGCGGTGGCGACAATCTACGGTCCAGATGCTCCTCTGTCAACGTCTGGCGCTGCGCCACGCCGGCCTTGCGCCGCGCTACGGCAATTGCCAGTAGTATTTCTTCTGGTTTGACCACATGGCGGCCACACGGCCGCGCGCACGGACAAGGGAGGAATGGAGCATGGACCAGGTAGCCAGCACCGCAGGATATGAAGTGGCCGACATCATGCGCGGCATCTACGGGGACGGCATCATCGGCTGCCGCGGGGCCTTCAGCCGCGAGCTGATCGCGCAGCTGCGCGCCGACATCGACATGCTGTTCGAAGAAGCGCTCGCGCGCGAGGGCGGAGCCCTGAACCGCGGGCCGAACCGCTATTACGTGGAGGTGCACCCGGAGCGCCTGCGCTCCTTCGTGACGATCGCCGGCCATCCGTGGGTGAGCGCGGTCTGCAGCGCCGTGCTGGGGCCGGAATGGCGCATCGTCGAGGTGGGCTTCGACGTGCCCGGCCCGGGCGCCATGCACCAGCCCTGGCACCGCGACTTCGCCTCGCCGCCGGAAACGGTGCGGGGCCGGCGCCTGAGCTCGCTAGCCTTCAACCTCACGACCGTCGACGTCACCGAGGACATGGGGCCATTCGAGATCGCCCCGGGCACCCAGTGGGACCTGTACGAGGGCGACCCGATGTTCCCCGATAAGTCGCTGTATCCGCGCTACGAGGCCCTGGCCCAGCGCAAGCTGCCGAAGGTGGGCGACATCTCGGCGCGCTCGGCCCTGACCATCCACCGCGGCACCGCCAACCGCTCGAATCTGTCGCGCCCGGTGCTGGTGGTGGGCGCCGACGCGCCGGATGCGACCAACGCCATCAAGCACGACCTGCAGGTCTCGCGCGCCTACCATGACAGCCTGCCGGAGGCGCTGCGCCGGCACCTGAATTGCCGGGTGGTCGAGCAGCTCGAACCGATCCGGCAGGCGCACACGATCGAGGGCCTGAAGATGGGTGTGACGATGGGCGGGTGAGGGGGGGGCCGCCGGCGGCGGCCCGGAGGGTTTACTCTTTGTCGGGCACGCCCTGGGAGGGCACCGGGGTCTTGAGCGCGTCCGGCACGGCATCGGCGATGCCGTTCTCGGGCATCTGGCCGACCCGGCGCGCCTCGTCGGAATGCTGGTCGAGGCTGACTTCCTCGGCCACGTCGAAACGGCCGTCCTCGGCGCCTTCCTCGCCGGGGAGCAGGTTGTCGGATCGCTGGTCCTGGCCGCCGCCGGCGATGGGGTTCGCCTGCGCGCTGGCCTGGTCCTTGTCTTGCTGATTGGCTGGGGCCATGCTGTCCTCCTGTTGACGGTTTCTCATGACCCATTATCGCCCCGCGCCCGGGGGGCGGGCGCACGCTAGCGGCGGCCTTCCTTGCGCGGCAGGTTCTTCTCCACGATCGCCCACACGATCATCCCGTAGGCCAGCACCCGGATCAGGTAGTGCATCGGCGAGTCCTCACCCGCTTCGTTCAGCACCGCCGAGTACACCCGGTGCAGGCCTTCGATGAAGAAGGACAGGGCGAACCAGAGGAAGAAGCGGTCGCCGGTATTGCGCCAGAAGCGCAGGAAGAACAGGGCGATCGTGAGCGAGGCCATCGAAATCGCGCCGTAGAACATCTGGATCATCGCTTCACTCCTTCTCGTAGATCAGGCCGTACAACAGGAGCAGGCATGCCACCAGGGCGCTGGTGATCCGCAGCGGCATGAAATCGACATTCGGGAACACGATCTTGTCGAAGATCAGGAACAGGTTATTGAAAGTCATCACCGCAAAGCACAGGCCGCTCCAGAACAGGAGACGGTAACGCGTGCGCCGGTAACTGGCGAACAGGAGCCAGGTACAGGCCAGCGAGGTCAACATGCACAACGTGTAGATGAGTTCGCCCATTAGGTATCCTTTCGCAGGCGGAAGGCGTCGGCGAACTGCTGCGCCTTGCGGTCGAGAGTGGAATGGATGAGGTTGGTGACGTCCACCAGGTGGCGCGCATACAGCTCGGCCAGGCCGTCGATACGCTCGCGCAGCGTATCCGAGGCGGGGGCGTAGCAATAGCAGTCCTCGTTCGGCGCGATACAGGGCGCGGCCATGCCGGATCGGCACAGCTCGTCAAGCAGGCCCTGTGCGGTACGCTCGCTGGTGTACAGGCGGCGCGCCAGCATCTCTCCGCTCCATTGCTGGCCGGGATTCGCGCGCAGCAGCAGCAGCGCCTCGAGGAAGGGCACGGAGGGTACGCTCGTCAGGACAAAACGGCGCAAGTCCTCTGGGATTGGCGGACGGTTCATTCGCTTCGGGTATACTTTCCCAAAAGGAATCTTTTGTTAAGAAAGGCGCAAGTTTATCTCATTCTCGGCGGAAACGCATTTTCAATCGTGCGCGTGCCGGCGCGTGAATCCCATGCCCTCGATTTGACCTCAATCAACGCCGCTCGGCTACAATACGGCTTGACGATTTTTTAGCTTTCGCAGCACTTCACCATGTTCCGTACCATCCTCGCCCGGTTCGGCCGGGCCGCCCTGTTGGGCGCGCTGCTGGCCTCCGGAAGCGCCCATGCCGCCAGTTGCTCCGACCATTACCTCAACGGCCGCGCGCCCGAGATCCGCAATCCTAAGCTGGCCACCGCCACTCGCGAGCTGTGCTACAGCGAGTTCAGCATCATGCATTCAGGCGTGACACGTACGCCACTATGGTCCGCTGAACACCTTTCTAGCAGCCAGCTCGCCGCTGCCAAGGGGCGGGAACGCGAAAACGCTTTCCATGCGGAGCAGCGACTGCCGCGCGGCCAACGCGCTGAGCTGTCCGACTACGCGCGCAGCGGTTTCGACCGCGGTCACATGGCGCCGAACGGTAACATGCCAGACCGGCGTGCCCAACGCGAAAGCTTCTCGCTCGCCAACATGGTCCCGCAGAACCGCGACCAGCACAGGGGAATCTGGACACCGATCGAAAATGAGGTGCGCGACATGGTTCGCAAGGAAGGTGAGTTGTACGTGGTTTCCGGTCCTGCCTTCCTTGGCAGCAGCCTGCAAAAGGTCGGCAATGTGATCGTGCCGAGTCACCTTTACAAGGTGGTGTATAGTCCCCGCCAAAAGGCCGCAGCCGCCTGGTTCATCGAGAACCGAAGCGGAGCGACGATCCACGAAGTCCCTGTGGCCGAACTGGAGCGCATCATTGGCATCGAACTGTTGCCCGCGCTGACCCGCCAACAGAAGGAGCGGATGCTCGCGCTTCCGAAGATTCGCCAGCGCAAGAACCGCAATTGAATCGGACGCCAATATGAGCCGCAAGAACAAGTTTACGCCCTTTGCCAATGAAGCCGACGTCTTCGAGATCGGCAACCTGATGCTTGAGAACCGGCTCGACCGCATCACCATTTCCGGCGACGTCGACCTGACCGCCGACCAGGCCGGGCTCGCGCTGGCGCGCCGCCTGCACGCGCAACTGGGCGCGGTGGTCGAGGCACTCGAGGCGCGCGAACTCCCCGCGCGCCTGCCCCCGCCCGACGTCGAGACCGTCGACAACCCCTTCGCCTGAGGCGCCGCCAAGGCGCGCGCCGGCAAGCGCCCCATGCCCTGCATGGAGGCGCTTGCGGCGCTTATTGTTCCGCACGTCAAAGGTGCGCATGCCCCGGCAGAAAAGGCGTAACCTCGATCGTTCTTCACCGGCGAAACGAGGAGCTGTCCCGATGTCGAGCAATATCCCCGAGAACACTCAGCAGGAAGGCCTGCGCATTCCCGTGATCGAGGAGCAGTTGGCCGTCGGCACCCGCGTCGTCGAGACCGGCCGCGGCGTCCGGGTCCACAAGACGGTCACGGAACAGCCGGTCACCATCGACGAGCGTCTCACGCGCGAGGAGCTGGACGTAAAGCATGTTCCCGTGGACAGGATCGTCGCGCTGGACGAGGCCCCCGCAAGCCGCTACGAAGGCGACACGCTGGTGGTGCCGGTCCTCGAAGAGGTGCTGGTGGTCGAACGCCGCCTGCGCATCAAGGAGGAACTGCACATCACCCGCGTGCGGCACGAGGAGCGCTACCACGACACCGTTGCGCTCAAGGCGGAACGGGTCGAGGTCGAGCGCTTCGACGACGCCGGTGCGCCACCCGCATCCGATACCCACCAATGATGGAGGAACGACCATGCAACATACTTTGGTAGCCGTATTCGACAACAACGCCGACGCGCGCAGCGCCATGGATGAACTGCTCGCATCGGGCTTTTCGCGCCAGGACGTGCGCATGTCCGGCGACACCGGCACGGCCGCGCTGTCCGGGAGCTCGACTTCCACCGCCACCAGCACCACGGCGACCTCGGCCGACACCGACACCGGCATCGGCAGCAGCATCAAGCATTTTTTCAGCGACCTGTTCGGCAGCGACGAGGACGATACCCAGCGCCTGAGCCGCTACGAGGGCGCCGTCTCCGGCGGCAAGTGCGTGGTCACGGTGAGCGCCGATTCGCTGCCGGAAGTCGAGCGCGCCGCCGACATCGTCGAGCGCTTCGGCCCGATCGACATCGACGAGCATTCGGACAACGTGGGCAAGATGGCTTCCAGCGGCGCCATGCTGCAGGGTAGCCAGAGCGGCATGCAGAGCTACTCGACCTCGGCCCAGTCGGCCTCGGCCCAGCAGCAGGGCAATCTGTCGGGGGCGTCGCTGCAACGCGACACCGCGATGGAAGCCGGCCGCAGCGGCACCACCCAGTCCATCCCGGTGGTCGAAGAGCAGCTCAAGGTCGGCAAGCGCGAAGTCCAGCGCGGCGGCGTGCGCATCTACTCGCGCGTGGTCGAGACTCCGGTCAACGAGAGCGTCAGCCTGCGCGAAGAGCACGTGGACGTGCAGCGCCGCGCCGTCGACCAGCCGATCAGCCCGGCCGACGCCACTGCCTTCAAGGAGCAGACCATCGAAATGCGCGAGACCGCCGAGGAAGCGGTGGTCGAGAAGTCGGCCCGCATCGTCGAGGAAGTCACGGTCGGCAAGCAGGTCGACCAGCGCCAGGAACAGATCAACGACACCGTGCGCCATACCGAAGTCGACGTGCAGCGCCTGGACGGCGGCACGGCGCGCTCCGACCTGCGCGACGACGACAGCTATTTCCGCAACCACTTCACCAGCACCTACGGCGCCACCGGCGCATCGTACGACGACTATGCGCCGGCCTACAGCTACGGCTCCCAGATGGCCAGCAGCGGGCGCTACACCGGACGCCAGTGGGACGAGGTCGAATCCGACCTGCGTACCGACTGGGAATCGCGCTACAGCGGCGGTCCCTCGACCTGGGAGAAGATGAAGGCCGCGGTGCGCCACGGCTGGGATCGCATGACCGGCGACACCGGCACCGACCGGCGCTACTGAGCCCGCCTCACGGCATGACGGACGGCGCCTGCGGGCGCCGTTTTCCATCCTTCCTACTGTCCGGCCAGGCGCGCGCGGGCACAGCCGGGTTTGGGGTAATCTGAACCCGTGCATTTTTTATAAGGGAGGAATGACCATGCAACATACTCTTGTAGCCGTGTTCGACAACCGGACCGACGCACAGAATGCGATGAACGAGCTCGTGTCCTCGGGCTTTTCGCGTGACGAGGTCAAGCTGAGCAATGCCGAGCCGACCGGGATGACCGACAGCGTCACCGGCAGCAGCGCGAGTAGCACCGATACCCTGGCCGACGGCACCGGGATCGGCATCGGCGCATCCATCAAGCACTTCTTTACCGACCTGTTCGGCGCCGACAACAGCGAGCATGCCAGCCGCTACGAAGGGGCGGTCACGCGCGGCCACCACGTGCTCACCGTCCGCGCCCAATCCCTGCCCGAAGTCGAACGCGCCGCCGACATCGTCGAACGCTACGGACCGACCGACATCGACGAACAGGCGTCGGGCGAACGCCCGATGGGCGCCGGCGGCGGCCTGTCCGAGTCGATGCGCATGAGCGGCGCCGGCGGCATGCAGCAATCGGCGCAGATGTCGGCCCAGTCCGGTGTCAGCAGAGGCAGCGCGAGCGGCGCCGGCCTCGGTGGCGCGGCGGCGGGCGCCGGTGCAGCCCTGGGCGCCAGCCAGCAGCTGGACAATCCGGGCGACCGCAAGATCTTCCAGCAGCAGTCGCTCAACCAGGCCGAGCCCATGGGCACGACCTACCAGGAACCCATGGGCCAGAGCGGCCTGAGCGCGACCGGCGGCACTTCGCTGCAGGGTTCGACCCTGCAGGAAAATTCGGTGCAGGCCTCGTCGCTGGAGGGCACCCAGAACGACATGTCGATCCGTAGTTCGGGCGGCCAGGGCGGCACCCTGCAAGGCTCCTCGCTCGAAGGTTCGGCGATGCAGGGAAGCGGCGCGTCGATGCAGCGTGATACCGCGATGGGATCGACCCCGGGCAGCAGCCGCTTCACCGAGATGCAGCGCGGCAGGTCGCGCATCTACTCGCCGTCGGGCACTTCCACGGCCGGAACCGGCAGCGGCCTGGATATCGGCAGCAATTTCTTCGGCGATGATGACGATTACTACCGCAACCATTTCCTGGCCAACTACAGCGGCGAGGACTACGAGCGCATCAAGCCGGCCTATGCCTATGGCTCCGAGATGGCGCGCCAGGACAAGTACCGCGGCCGCAGCTGGGACGAGGTCGAGAACGACCTGCACAGCGACTGGGACACCCGCGGCGGCAGCGGCGCCGGCTCGACCTGGGAAAGCATGAAGGCGGCCGTCCGCCGCGGCTGGGACCGCATGACCCTCGACAAGGACGACGACAGTTATTACCGCAGCCATTACGACAGCAATCTGAGCAGCTCGGGCATGGACTACGACAGCGTCAAGCCGGCCTATGCCTATGGTTCCGAGATGCGCAAGAGCGAGCTGTATCGCAACCGCCCGTGGGACGACATCGAGGGCGACATCGCGCGCGGCTGGGATTCGCGCATCAGCCCCGCGACGCACGGCGACACCTCGACCGGCGCCTGGGACCGCATGAAGGCCGCGGTACGCCACGGCTGGGACCGCATCACCAACGATGACGACGACGACCGCGAGTACCGCAGCCACTGGAACGCGACCTACAGCACGTCCAGCGACGCCGGCAGCTACGACGACTACAAGCCGGCCTATGCCTATGGTTCGTCGATGGCCCGGGATCCGAAATACCGCGGCCGCCAGTGGGGCGAGGTCGAGAACGACCTGCGCACCGACTGGGATACCCGTTACGGCAATGGCGGCCAGTCGACCTGGGAAAAGATGAAGTCGGCGGTGCGCCACGGCTGGGACCGGATGACGTCCTGATCCGGCGCCAGGCCCCGCGCCGGCGCCGCGTCTCCAGAGCCTCCCGGGTGCGAGCCCGGGGGGCTTTGTTCTTTTGGCGCTGTTCTCGCTAAGTGTAGAAATTGAACTGTTGAGCTGAGCGGATGTCCAACCTGCACCCCGATTGTCAGGAGGACTGATGCGCTCGACAGGTTTTACCCGACTGTTGCGCAGCTTG
>NZ_JBKBOV010000061.1:0-12438 GCF_046293535.1 Massilia sp.
ATAAGGCTCTCCAGCGGCGAGGAAGGGGTATCACGGGGCAGCGCCGACCAGCTGCAGTGAGAGTAAACGACACAGCTTAAACTCGCTGAAAAACTGTCTTGACCGATGGGTCCACTTTAACCGACCAGCGTAGAACCGGCTGGTCTGGTAGCTGAACAGATGAAACCAGCTCCACAGAAGTTCCGCACGACCAATCGGAAAAGGTACAACGAAGCGCTCAAGGCACGCGGCTCGCTGCTCAGCTGGCTTGATCCGACGATGAACTGGCATGGGCAGCCGAGCGGCATGCGCGGGCGCAGCCAGACGTTCAGCGACGAGGCGATCCAGTTCTGCCTGAGCATCAAGTGCTTGTTCAATCTGCCACTGCGCCAGGCCATGGGCACGACGCAAAGCCTGCCGCAGCTGGCTGGACTGAACTGGGCGATACCGGACTGCAGCACGGTTAGTCGCCGCCAGAAAACGCTGCGCGGCGCGGATGCCCGTAACGACATTCTGTACACCACGCGCCGGCTGGGCAGGGCGATCTGGAAGAAATGAAGCGGCTACCACCGGCGCAGCCTTGTCGGAACGAAGATGCGCTGCTTCAAGCTGCTGGGCGAACGCGTCGTGGCACGTGACTTCGACTGTCAGGTCGCCGAATTGCAGGTGCGAGCGGCTGTGCTGAATCGCTTCCTCGGCTGGGTACTCCGATTACGGTCCCGGTGTTGTAAAACGAACTACAAATAGCGTCAGCTCGGCCTTCGCCCGATTTGCTCAACAAAGCCGCGGAGAGGAGCAAGGGTTGCAGGGCGAGGGACGCCCTGCAACGCGGGTCTTGCGTGTGGGATTCGAAGCCTCACGCATGCTTGCGCGAGAGTGGCTCGCGGCACGTGGGCGAATCCCAGCGCTTTGCCGGCAACCGATGCGCTTCAAGCACTGCTTGAACGCGCGCACGGCGAAGCCGTGCACCCTACGGAATCCCACTTCACTCGGCTTCCTCCACTTGCAGGAATGCGCCCGAACGCCCATCATTACCAGGATGCCGCCTCCCATCGCAGCATCGCAGGCCATGGCGCCGGGCTGGCGCCGTGCATGATCCAGCCCCCGGCTCATCGAGGAGTTTTGCATGGTACAGAAACGTTCGTTCTTCGCGACGCTCACCGCGATCGCCTGGTCCTTCATCGGCCTGCGCCGCAAGAAGGATTTCGACGTCGATGCGGAAGGAGCCTTCAATCCGCTCTATGTCTTCATCGCCGCGCTCCTGGCGCTGGCGCTCTTCATCGGCGCCCTGATGCTGGCGGTGCGCGTCGCGGTATCCTGAGGTCGCCGGGCGCTAGCGCAGGAAGATGAAGTCGTTCCCGACCCGGTGCCGCCAGGTCTGGATCAGCTCGCGGTAGGCTTCGCCCACCGGCCGCACGCGCCGCTCCAGGTCGCACAGGCCGTACTGGTTGACCGTGCCGGCATCCATCGTCAGGGCGCTGTCCCAGTCGACCTGGTCGACCAGGCTGTACCAGGTGAAGCCCAGGATCGGCACTCCGTCGCTCTTGAGCCGCACCAGGTTCGACCACTGCTTGTCAAGCCAGGCCCGCGCGTCCTTTTCGCCGGCGCCGGCGTCGCGGTTGTTGGTCTCGGTGTGCATCACCGGGATGCGGTAGCGGTGGTAGTACTGCTGGGTGATCACGTAGTAGCCGAACAGTTCGCAGGACGTGGTGCTGCCGTCCGGCTTGATCACGTGCTCGTTGGTGGCGTAGTAGTCGTTGCCCATGATGCAGACGGGCTTGACGCTGCGGTTCAGGAAGAAGTGGTAGTCCTTGCGCGTCATGCCGTGATCGAACAGGTATTCATACATCCTGCCGCTCACGTCGTGGCCATAGGTCAGGTCCAGGGCCAGGAAGCGCAGCTCGTTCATGTGGCGCGCGATCTCGGTGGCTTCGGGGCCGGCGGGGTGGTAGTACTCGGACGATTCGCTCTGGATGAACTTGGCGTCGGGCCGCACCATCATGATCGCTTCCGTGGCCAGGATGTTGGCGCGCGCCAGGTTGCGCATCGCGGTGACGAAGGCCCGGTCCGAGCGCAGGCGCTCGTTCCACAGGCCCTCGTGGGCCGAGAACTTGGCCGTGATGTAGATCTCGTTGATCGGCGTGTACAGGTCGACCCAGGGGTAGCGCTTCGCGAAAGCCGCCGCGTACTCGGTGAAGTAGGGCACGAACTCGGGATTCTGGAAGTTGCCCAGCCAGTCGGGCACCCCGAAGTGGCACAGATCGACGATCGGCTTGATGCCGCGCTGCCGGATCTCGGCGAAGACCTCGTCGGTGAAATCCCACTCGTAGCGCCCCGGGCCCTGGTGCACCCGGTAGTAGGGCGGACCGTAGCGCAGCGCGTCGATCCCGAGCGCGCTGACCAGGGACAGGTCTTCCTTCCAGTGCCGGTAATGGCCGGTCTTTTCCATCTCGTCGACGCGCAGCGCCTCGCCGTTGCGCCCGGTGACGACCGGGTAGCTGCCTTCGATTCCGGTCGCGAACATGAAGCCTTGCATGGCCTGCTCCTTTATCCTGCACTGGCCAATCCATCATCCCGCCAAAACCCGGCGCCACGCAAGCGCAAAGGAGTAACAAATAGTGTTCGCGGGCGTGCGCGCAACAGTCCCGGACATGGCGCGCGTGCGCCTCGGCGGGCATGGCCCGGCCGTTTGGGGGCCGCAGCGCCAGCCGTCTGCGCCGGCAAGCCTGCCTGTATAGGAAACAGCCCGGATGTGCTAGCATCTTGACAATGCGGCCTGTATCTTTGACGATACCCGCCCGCCGCGCGCAGCGCGGGAGAATTCGAATAACCTCAGTGCCAGCCCGAGCTTTCATCTTATGGAAACCATCGCATTCAGCGGCCCGTTCACCCTCGACCGTTCGCGCCACGCCGCGGTCCAGGTGTACGAATTCCTGCGCGAAGAAATCGTCAACCTCACCCTCAAGCCGGGCACCCTCCTGTCGCGCAACGAGCTGTCCGCGCATTTCGAGCTGTCCGTCACCCCCATCCGCGACGCCCTGATGCGCCTCGAGGAGGAGGGGCTGGTCGACATCTACCCGCAGCACGCGACGCGCGTGCGCGGCATCAGCATCGCCTCGGCGCGCCAGGCCCACTTCCTGCGGCTGTCGATCGAGCTCGAGGTGGTGCGCACGCTGGCGCAGAAGAACGATGCGGCGCTGGGCCAGTCGCTGCAAAGCCTGGTGCTCCAGCAGCGCGCGGCGCTGAAGGGGCGCGACTTCGAATCCTTCAGCCGCGTCGACCATGCGTTCCACAAGCAGCTGTACGTCGCGGCCGAGGTCGAGGAACTGTGGCGCCTGATGCGCCACCGCAGCGGCAACATGGACCGCCTGCGCCGCCTGCACCTGCCGCTCAACGGCAAGGCCGAGTCGGTGCTGAAGGACCATGCCGACATCGCCGAAGCGATCGGCCGCGGCGACGCCGGCGCCGCCGAGACGGCGGTCCGGCGCCACCTGTCGGGCACGCTGTCGGAACTGGATGCGCTGCGCCGGCAGTATCCCAACTACTGGATGCCGGGCAGCGACTGACGAGGCGCGCCGCGCCTGAATCGACGCCCGGCTTCAGCGCTGCGCCAGACGCGACTCCAGCACCACGCGCTGGCCCAGGCGCAGGTCGGGCACGTAGCTCATCCGCATGTCCTGGCCGTCGGCGCCGCGGTGGAAATCCATGGTGATGTTGCCGTCGCCGGACGCGAAGCGGTAGGGCGCGACCGCCGCCAGGCGGATCGGCTTTTCATCGTCGATGATGGCCTCGATGTAGCGCGGGGCCGTCAGCACACGCAAGTACCAGCCGTTCGACATCTCGTAGGCGCCGGAAATGTTCTCGGCCTCGGCCGCGCGGATCCGGGGCGCCTTGCCGGGAGCGATCACCTGGACCCAGGGGACCGGCGCCGTGTCTGCCGGCGGGTAGGGCATGGTTTGGGCATCCGCGCCGGTGGCCGACAGCAGCAGGGATGCGGCAATGAGGATGGAAGAGCGCACGATGATTCCTTCACGAAGCGGGAATAAGCCTTCGGAGCGCGCGCCGCGCCATGCAGGCGCGGTGTTGGGGCCGTTGGGACGCCCGAATGCGTCCATGCGCATTCGGGATGATTCAGTCTAGGGCGTGCACGGCGGCCCGCAAGGGCGAAGCCATGCACATCACGAAACAATCTGGTCCCACCTGAATCGAGACAGGCGGGACATGATTCAAACACGGCGGCAGGCGGCAATTTTCGAATCGTGACGGGCGGCGGCATGGCTCAGCCGGCGGCGCGCGGCGCCATGGCAGAGCAGGATGTGGACGCTCATGCGCATGCCGGCGTAGACTGTGCGGATCCGTTCTCTACCAGCCAGTCCATGATCATTTCGTCCGCCCTGGATTTCCGCGAAGCGGCGCGCCGCCGCCTGCCGCCTTTCCTGTTCCATTACCTCGATGGCGGCGCCGGCGCCGAGCAGACCCTGCGCAGCAACGTCGACGACCTGCAGGCGGTGAAGCTGCGCCAGCGCGTGCTGCGCGGCTCCGAGCAGCTGGACCTGGGCGCGCAGTGGTTCGGCGAGGACTACGCGCTGCCGATCGCGCTGGCGCCGGTCGGCCTGGCCGGCATGTATGCGCGCCGCGGCGAAGTGCAGGCGGTGCGCGCGGCCTGCCGGTCCAACATCCCCTTCATCCAGTCCACGGTGTCGGTGTGCCCGCTGGCCGAGGTGGCGGCCCAGGCCTCCAGGCCGATCTGGTTCCAGCTCTACGTCCTGAAGGACCGCGGCTTCATGCGCGACGTGATGCGGCGCGCCTGGGAGCTGGGGGCGACCAACCTGGTGTTCACGGTCGACATGCCGGTGCCGGGCGCGCGCTACCGCGACGCGCACAGCGGCATGAGCGGCCCGAACGGTCCGCTGCGGCGCGTGCTGCAGGCAGTGACGCATCCGCGCTGGGCCTTCGACGTCGGCCTGTTCGGTCGCCCGCACGACCTCGGCAACATCTCCGCCTTCCGGGGCAGCGCCACCGGCCTGGCCGACTACATCGGCTGGCTGGGCGCGAACTTCGATCCGGGCATCGCCTGGCACGACCTGCAGTGGATCCGCGACGAGTGGAAGGGCAAGTTCATCGTGAAAGGCATCCTCGATCCGGAAGACGCGCGCGACGCACTGGCCTTCGGGGCGGACGGCATCGTCGTGTCCAACCATGGCGGGCGCCAGCTGGACGGGGCGCCGTCCTCGGCCCAGGCGCTGCCCGCCATCGCGGCGCGAGTGAAGGGCAAGCTGGCGATCTTCGCCGACGGCGGCGTGCGCACCGGGACCGACGTGTTCCGCATGCTGGCGCTGGGCGCGGACGGGGTGCTGATCGGACGGGCGTTCGTGTATGCGCTGGCCACGCAGGGGCAGGCGGGGGTGGAGCGGCTGCTGGCGATCATGGAGAAGGATTTGCGGACCAATATGGTGCTGACCGGGGTGCGGTCGGTACGGGAGATTGGCCCGCATTTGCTGGCGAAGTGAGGCTGATCCGCGCGGGCGGCGCGATGATGGATGTGCTGGCGTCTGCAACGCGGCGAGCGGCCGGGGCGGCGGCAGCGACGTCCGCTACCGTAAGAGCGTGAGGCTGTCTTCGAAGCGAATCGATCAACAGGGTTTCGTATCCAGCAACTGCTTCAAGCGCGTGCGGCCAGTCGACAGCTTAACTGAGGAATGCAATCCCCAATGTCCCCAGCCACGTAATGATCGTCGTCCAAATCAGGACGCCACCGATGAGCACCTTGAGCGAGAAGACCTTTGGCATCCCCGCTGCGCCAGCGAGTATTGCCGCGAAAGTCGGGCCAATGAGTAGCGGACCAAGAAGCCCGACGGCCCAAGGCCCTTTGGTAAGCAGCCACTTCGACATGCGTCCGGTCTCCATGTCTGTGGTCTTGCGCCAAAAAATCAAACGACGGATACCATTGCCTGCAAATATTCCCGCGAATGCACCAAGAATCGAACCGATGGCGACAGTGGAAGCCAGCAATATAGGTGGAACTTTTAGGTGAAAGCCAAGTGGAATCGCTGCCCACATTTCAACAGTTGCCAGCGCAAAGACACCAAAAACACTTTCAATCATTAATATTTCCAATCAGACAAACGGCTTATGAGACGCTTGGCAGCCTGTCGTACGAAGTCGGCTGCACGGCTCAGCATAGCATCTTGCCAAGCTGGAAATGTCACGGAAGATCACGACTGATCGAATGGACCCGAAGCGCATCTTTAAACTGACGCTTTAGACGGCATATCTTTGCCTGCGAAGGTCAACTGAGCCCTACGGATATACCAGTAGCACCATCCCGCTTTGAAATTTTCCAACGGTCGGCGTTTGTACTGTCGAAGTTGATCTTGTAATCGAAGTCACTGTCCACAACAAGAAAGACGAGAATCCCTCTGTCGGGCGTAGACGCGGTTTGTCGAAGCCTGGGCCCGAGGTCGTTCACGGCAGCAAAAGTAGCGTCCGTCTACTCACGACCCGAAGCGGACTCAGTGTGTGCGTACTTGTGGCGCAAGCGATGCATCAGCACGCGCTGCAGAATTGCCAGGGCCAAAATAGGAAACACAGCCGCCAGGTACCGATCTCCGCGAAAGACGACAGACATGATCAGTCCAACGACGGTGGCTACAAGCAGCAAACTCGAGGCGCGAATAACGGCAACCCTCGGCGCAACTTCGGATGCAACGAAACCCGCACGAGTTCCGATTGTGCTGACTACGCCAACGATAAGCATACTGATGAAGATCGCTGATTCGCGCATTACATCGTACATCCGGAGAAACCACCATTGATGAGTCAGAAAAGCGACCCCGCCAAGCAGTAGGTAAAGATTTGCGGCAAGAACAAGTCGACTAACTGGACGCCGCTGCGGCAGAACAATTGCTAGCTGCAACAGAGAAGCTAGCGAAGCGAATTGAAAAGCTTCGCGCCAGCGTGCTTCGTCTGGTGCTCCGTACCAGAATGCATACGATGCAAAGAATGAGAGTGGGAGAAATTGAACAAGGGCAAAAAGCCAACGAGGCATGAGCATCACCGGTTATTAATCAATTTTAATATTTATATGCAAATACATGCGCTGCCACGCTTGCTCCCATCAGCTCCCATTCAAGGCTGACTCACGCGTCCGGTCTTGGCCGAAGTCGGTCCTGGCAGAGCGTGGTTGCAATGAAATTTTCGAGATAACTAGCTTTGGCCGCGCGGAACTGCGCGTACTGCCATCTGTACCAGCGCTGAGAGACCATGCTTGTGCGCCTCAGCGACGAGATGAAGCCGTTCCGCGAATAGAGCGTTATTCGGCCCCATCTCATGTCCGCGGCTGAAATAGTCTCGCGCAGAGTTAAAAGTGACACGTTCTTCAGATCCTGGACGCCCTGCCCAGTGGTGGAGTGAGCGAAGCTGGTCAAGCGTCATGCCCACCGATTCTAGATAATCCAGATCGTCCAGAAGTTGCGTGTTATTTGACATGTGCTTCCCTTCCCAGGAATTCCGTGCGTTATGTACGTCCGCTCCTGACCGCTGACAGATCCTGGGCATGCCCCAGTGCCTGGTCTCATCACGCTCACAGCGAGAACAGATTTTTCAGGCGCGCCTAGTGCCCACGCCGCCCGATCCGCTGATGCACGCGCCGCTGCGCCACCCACACCCCGACCGCCACCACCGGCACCAGGATGCCCAGCGCCAGGTCCGGATCGAGCGGCAAGCCGGCCGCCTTGGCCGCCTTGCCCGCGTAGCCGAGCAGGCCCACCAGGTAGTAGGAGATCGCCGCCACCGACAAGCCTTCGACCGCCAGCTGCAGCCGCAGCTGCTGCGCCGCGCGCGCATTCATCGATTCCAGGATGCGGCGGTTCTGCAGCTCCTGCACGATGCCGACCCGGGTGCGCAGCAGGTCGTTGGTGTCGGCGATGCGGCGCGCCAGCGCGTCCTGGCGGGCGCTGACGGCGGCGCAGGACTGCATGGCCGGCGCCAGGCGGCGTTCCATGAATTCTTCCACGGTGGGCGTGCCCTCGATGCGCACTTCGCGCAGCTCCTCGATACGGGCCCTGACCAGGCCGAAATAGGCCTTCGAGGCCGAGAAGCGGTAGCCGTTGTCGAGCACCAGCTTTTCCAGGCGCGCCGCCAGCCGCGTGATTTGCGCCAGCAGGCGCTGCTCGTCCTGCGCGCCCTCCTCGGCGGGCGCCATGTCGGTCGCCACCATGGCGCTCGCCAGCGCGGACAGCTCGGCTTCGATCGCATCCAGTTCGGTGCCGACGGTGCGCGCGGCGGGCAGGCCGAGCAGGGCCATCATGCGGTAGGTCTCGATCTCCAGCACCCGCTGCACCAGGCGCCCGCCCTGCAGGTGGCGCATGCCGAGGTCGCGGACCACGAAGCGGCTGAAGCCGTCGGACTGGATCGCGAAATCGGTCCACAGCTCGGCGCCCTGCATGACCGAGGCGCCGGCCAGGCTGTTGCGCCCGAACACCGCGGGCAGGCGCGAAGCATCGGCCTGGCCCTCGACCAGCGCCACGTGGGCCGCCGCCATCAGGCTGCCCTCCAGGCTGGCCAGCCAGCCGGCGGGAAGGAAGGACAAAGGCACGTGCGAGAAGGCCTCGAGTGCTCCGGTGCCGGGCGCCAGCGGCGTGGTCACCGTATAGGTGGCGAACTCGGTGTGGCATTCCCACTTCAGGCGGAAGCTGCCGAAGTCGTGGAAGAAGTGGCTGCTGCCCGGGGCGGGCGCGGCGACGCCAAAGTGGCCGCACAAGCCTGCGAGCACGTCGTGCTGCGAATGGCGCCCCGGCGGGCCGGCCTGGCCGCCGTGATACACCGCCAGGTGGGTGATCGCCTCGGGGGCGTCCAGCCGCATGAAGGGGCGCGAGTGGAGCTCGGCCGCGAGCGGCACCCGCAGGGGATGGTTCAGCGATACGTTGAAGTCTCTCACTCGACGCTTTCGAAGTAAGTGGGTATGCCTTTTCTCTATTGTGTCATTACTTGTTGTTTTGTGCACTGCGTCAATTGACGCTGAATGGAAAGTGTTGGAAATGATCACCAGACATGGCTCCTGCTCATGCGACCTGCTTTTGGGAATTGCGTTCCTGCACATGCATTGAGCATGGTCAGGCGCCTTGCGTTTAGCAGCGTTTTCATTTCTAGGCGAACTCATCTGTCAGCATGTCGTCAGATGCCCGGCCGAGGATCGATCTGTCAAGCCCGCACCATACTGGTGCATTTTGGCAATCCATCCAGGAGGAAAACATGACTACCCGCAGCTTCCTGCGCCGCAGTTTTTACCACCCCTGCCGGCTCCGCAAACCCCGACTCTCCCTGCTCGCGTTCGCCGTCGGCGCCGCCCTGCTGTCCGCCTGCCAGTTCCCGGGCGGCGGCCGGGTCGACGAACTGAACAATCTGCGGGGCCCCACGCGCGACCTGACGGTCGAACTGCGCGAAGGCACCAACATGGCGGCGGCGCCGTCGCCCGATGGACGCAGGATCGTGTTCTCGGCCCAGGGCGCGCTGTGGATCGTCGCGCGCGAAGGCGGCCAGGCCCGCCGCATCACCGACTGGCGCGTGGAGCCGACCGCGCCGGTGTGGTCCCCGGACGGCAAGCGCATCGCCTTCCAGAACTACGCGCCGGAAGGGAACTTCCATATCTGGACGATTTCGCCGGACGGGCGCAACCTGCGCGAGCACACCACCGGTCCTTTCGATGACCGCGAACCCGCCTGGCTGCCGGACGGCAGCGGCCTGGTGTTCTCGTCGGACCGCAGCGGCGACGGCCAGTACAAGATCTGGCGCGTGGACGTCGACGGCGGGGCGCCGGTCCAGGTGACCACCGGTCCCGGGGCCGAGAGCAATCCGGTGGTGTCGCCGGACGGCGCCCGCCTGGCCTACGTCGACGGCGCCAACGTCGTGACCGCCCCGATCGGCGGCGGCGCGCCGACGGTGGTGGCGCCCGGCACGGCCCCGGCCTGGACTCCGGACGGCAGCGCGCTGGTCTACCAGAACGCCGCGCGCCAGCTGGTGGTCGGCGGCGCGGCGGTGACGACCGACGAGGACATCTTCCCGTTCCCGGTGCGCTTCCTCCCCGACGGGCGCTTCCTGTACACGGTCGACGGCCGCATCCGCATCCGCGATGCCAGCGGCGCCAATCCGAACGATGTCGACTTCCGCGCCGAACTGCGGCTGCGCCGGCCCGCCATCCGCGAAGGCAAGGACCGCAACTTCGACAACTTCAGGCCGCGCCAGGTGAAGGGCATCAGCGCCCCGGCGCTGTCGCCGGACGGGCGCAGCATCGCCTTCGTGGCCCTGAACGACGTCTGGACCATGCGCATCGGCGAAGACCCGGTGCGGCTGACGAACGATCCGGACCGCGACCTCAACCCGCAGTGGACCGCGGACGGGCGCGCGGTCTACTTCTCGTCCGAGCGCGGCAATGCCGGCCAGCTGGCGGTCGACCAGGTCGAGGTGGCGACGCGCACGCGCACGCGGCTGGCCGCCATCCCGGGCCGCTCGATGGTGACGCCGAAGCTGTCGCCGGACGGCGGGCGCATCGCCTACATCACCTTGTCCGGGCAGCTGGAAATCTGGAACCGCGCCGCCGGCAGCTTCGAGGTGATCCTGCCCTCGGTGAGCACCCAGGTCAGCACGCCGCAATGGACGCCGGACGGCCGGCGCATCCTGCTGGTGGACAACGAACGCATCAACAACCGCTTCCGCGAGGGCTACAACAAGCTGCGCGTGATCGACCTGGCCACGCGCACCGGCAACTTCTACGCGGTGGCGCCGGCGCCGCGCCAGATCGCCGAGCGCGACGAGGGCGCGGCGGTGCTCTCGCCGGACGGGACCCGCGTGGCCTTCATCATGGATTCGCGCCTGTACGTGATCCCGGTCGGCCCCAACGGCGCCCCGACCGGCGAAGCGCGCCGCGTCAGCGACGACATCGCCGACCTGCCGTCCTGGGGCGGCGACTCGCGCACCATCCTGTACAAGTCGGCCGAGCGGGTGCGCACCGTGCGCGTCGACGGCGGCGGCACGCGCGAGATTCCGGTCCGGCTGGAGTACCGCCAGGCCGTGCCGGAAGGGCGCACCGTGATCCGCGCGGGCGCGCTGTGGGATGGCGTGGGCACGAACCTGCGCCAGAACGTCGACATCGTCATCGAGGGCAACCGCATTGTGTCGGTCGGGCCCCAGACCGCGCAGCCGGCCGGCGTGCGCGTGGTCGACGCCAGCGGCCTGACCGTGATGCCGGGGCTGATCGAAACCCACGTGCACCCGCTGACCCTGTACCAGGGCGGCCAGTTCGGCCAGATCGCCCAGCTGATGCTGTCCTATGGGATCACGACGGCGCAGTCGGTGGGCGGGCCGCTGCACCAGAGCGTCGAGCTGCGCGAGGCGCTGGAAGCCGGCAACCTGCTGGGGCCGCGCCTGTTCGTCTCGCCGCCGCTGTGGGAAGGCAACCGCCAGTTCTACAGCTTCGCGCGCACCCTGCGCACCCCGCTCATCGCCGAACTGGAAATCGCCAAGGCCAAGCGTTTCGACGTCGATTTCCTGAAGAGCTACGTGCGCGCGCCGATCCCGATCATGGAGCGCATCGCGCAAGGGGCGCTCGACCTGCGCGTCCCGAGCGGCACCCACATGGTGCAGCCGGGCGCGGCGACCGGCCCGGGCGGCACCACCCACCTGTCGGCCACGCAGCGCATGGGCTACGGCTGGTCGAAGTCCTTCGCGCGCGCGATCACCTACCAGGACGCGGCCGACGTCTACGGCAAGGGCGACTTCTTCCTGATCGACACCCTGTTCTCGGCCTCCGCGCTGGCCGGGCTGGATCCGGGCATCGTCACCGATCCGCGCTTCGTCCTGGTGCCGCCGAACTTCGTGCCGGGGCTGCAGAACGCGCAGCCGCCCACCGCGACCCAGCTGGCCAGCATCGTCAACGACGCCACCCAGCAGGCCAAGGTGCGCGCCGCCGGTGCGCTGGTTGCCAACGGCACCGACTCGCCGCTGGTGGTGCCGGGCATCTCGCTGCACCTGAACATGCGCGGCGCCGCGCTGGTGCAGGGGAACCTGGCGGCGCTGTACTCGGTGACGCGCGACGCGGCCCGCGTGGCGCTGGTGGGCGAAGACCTCGGCACAGTGGAGAGCGGCAAGCTGGCCGACCTGATCGCCGTGGGCGGCAATCCGCTGGCGGACCTGCGCGCCGCCGCCGACGTGCGCTTCGTGGTGAAGAACGGCCGGGTGATCACGCTGCCGGAAATCCTGGCGCCGGCGCAGACGCCGGAGCAGCTGGAGGCGCGCCGGCAGGCGCTGGCCGCCCAGGAGAAGCTGTGCCGCGAGGAACCGCATCATTGCGGCGAACCGGGAGGCCACGCGCACTAGGGCTCCTGTTTCGTAGGCGTGGTCCAGTCCAGGGGGCAGGGCCACCCGCAGGCGACCCCCCCGTCAACCCCCCCACTAACCACCCCG
>NZ_JBKBOV010000061.1:12448-20691 GCF_046293535.1 Massilia sp.
CCCGCGCCGTGGGCCGCGTGTTGGTGCGGGGGGGCCCCCCCCGGGGCCCCCCCCCACGCTCTGCCGACCGCGCGTTCAACCAGCCCATGAACAGCCGCTGCGTCTGCTCATGCCGTCATTGAACGCGCGCACGGCAGTGATTCAGGCCAGTGGCCTGAATCACAAACCGTGCGCCCTACGAACCGGCATCCTTGGGCGAGCGTCCCAGGACGCCGGCCAGCACGTCGATCGGCAGGGGGAACACGATCGTGGACGACTTGTCGCCCGCGATCGTGCTGAGCGTCTGCAGGTAGCGCAGCTGCATCGCGCCGGACTGCTGCGCCAGCACGAAGGCGGCCTGCTGCAGCTTTTCGGAGGCCTGCAGCTCGCCTTCGGCGTGGATTACCTTGGCGCGCCGCTCGCGCTCGGCCTCGGCCTGGCGGGCGATGGCCCGGATCATCGATTCGTCGAGGTCGACGTGCTTGATCTCGACGTTGGCCACCTTGATGCCCCAGGCGTCGGTCTGGGCGTCCAGCACCTGCTGGATGTCGAGGTTGAGGCGTTCGCGCTCGGCCAGCATCTCGTCCAGTTCGTGCTTGCCCAGCACCGCGCGCAGCGTGGTCTGGGCCAGTTGGCTGGTGGCTTCCATGAAGTTGGCGACCTGGATGATGGCGCGCTCCGGGTCCACCACCCGGAAGTAGATCACGGCATTGACCTTGACCGAGACGTTGTCGCGCGAGATCACGTCCTGGGTCGGCACGTCGAGCACGATGGTGCGCAGGTCGACCCGCACCATCTGCTGCAGCACCGGGATCAGGAGGATCAGGCCCGGTCCCTTCACGCCCCAGAAGCGGCCCAGCTGGAACACCACGCCGCGTTCGTATTCGCGCAGGACGCGGATGGACGTCACCAATAGCGCCAGCAGCAGGAAGAACAGGACGCCAAAACCCATGCCGATACCGGTGATCATTGCGTTCTCCTAGCTGCCTTCGATGGGAACCACTTCCAGCCGCAGGCCGCTGCGGCCGACGATGCGCACGGTCTGCGCCTGGCGCAGCGGGGTGCTGCTGATGGCGTGCCACAGTTCGCCCTCGACCTTGACCCAGCCCTCGTTGGCGCGCCGCTCGCTGAGCTGCTCGACCGTGCACAGCGTCCCGACCAGGCTGGCGGCGCCACTCGTCACCGGGCGCCGGCGCGTCCTGAGCGCCAGGCGCACGGTGCCGAACAGGAGCAGCGCGCTGGCGGTGGCGAGCGTGCCGACCAGGCCCGGCGGGATGCCATAGCCGGGCAGTTCGGTATCGACCAGCATCAGCGCGCCGGCGACGAACGCGGCGATGCCGCCCAGCCCGAGGATGCCGAAGCTGGGCAGGAAGGCTTCGGCGGCCATGAAGGCCAGGCCGAGCACGATCAGGGCCAGGCCGGCGTAGTTCACCGGCAGCAGCTGCAGGGCGTACAGTCCCAGCAGCAGGCAGATCGCCCCGACCACGCCCGGCGCCACCGCGCCCGGGCTCATGAATTCGAACACCAGGCCGTAGATGCCGACCGTCATGAGGAGCAGGGCGACGCTGGGGTTGGCGATCGCCGCCAGCGCCTTGGTGCGCCAGTCGGGCGCGAATTCGACCAGCCCCGCATCTTTCGTGTGCAGGCGGCGCGGCTGCCCGAGGACGTTCACGCTGCGCCCGTCCAGCCGGTCCAGCAGGACGGGGACGCTTGGCGCCACCACGTCGATGACGTTCAGGCGCAGGGCTTCCTCGGCGGTGAGGCTGACCGATTCGCGCACCGCGCGTTCGGCCCAGTCGGCGTTGCGGCCGCGCAGCTGGGCCAGGCCGCGCAGGTAGGCGGCGGCATCGTTGAGCGCCTTGGCCTGCATCGGCGAGGCCGGCTCCTTCGGCGCGGTCTTGGGGGCGTCCTTGCCGCCCCCGCCCGGCGGCGGCTGCCCGGCGGGGCCGGATGGTCCGATGCCGATCTCGACCGGGGTGGCCGCGCCGACGTTGGTGCCGGGCGCCATCGCCGCGACGTGGCTGGCGTACAGGAGGTAGGTGCCGGCGCTGGCGGCGCGTGCGCCGCTGGGGGCGACGTAGACGGCGACCGGCAGCCTGGCTGCGAGGATGGCCTTGATCGCGGTGCGCATCGAGGTGTCGAGCCCGCCGGGGGTGTCGATCCGGATGACCAGCAGCGCGTGCCCGAGCGCCTCGGAGCGGGCGATGCCGCGCACGACCTGGTCGGCGCTGGCCGGGCCGATGGCGCCGTCGATGGTCAGGAGGCCAACGCCGGCGGACCTGGATGCCGGGGCGGATGCAGCCGGGCTGGCGCCCGGGAGCGCAAGCAAGGCTGCGAGCGTGAGCGCGGCCAGGACCGGCAGCAGCGCGGCGAGCTTGTAGCGCAACACGGTCGCCTCCCAGGATCAAGCCTTGCCGGCCACGAACCGGACCGGTCAAGACTTGGACCGCGATCCGCATCCGGGTGTTCCCGGCTTGCGCCGATCGGTCACAGTTGAGTCGATAACGATAATGCATTATCATTAGTGCCTTGTCCGCGCCATGAGGTACCCGATCCATGAAACGTCCCATCCTGCCGATGCTGCTGGCCCCGGCCCTGTCCCTGTCGAGCCAGTATGCGCTTGCCGACGATCCCGTGATGGTGATCGGCGAAGTCAGGGTGAGCGCCCAGCGTCCGGGTGGCGCGCTGCTGTCAAACAGCGTCATGAGCTCGGTCGACGTGCTCGGCGCCGACAAGCTCGAAGACAAGAACGTCGCCAACAGCTGGGAACTGCTCGGGCAGCTCCCCGGCATCCAGCTGACCGAGACCCGCATGGGCGCGGAGTCCGGCAAGGCCAGTTTCCGCGCCTTCAATGGAGAAGGTTATATCAACGGCATCAAGGTGCTGATCGACGGCATTCCCAGCAATGTCAACAGCGGCAACCAGCGCTTCATCGACATGGTCTTCCCGCTCGAGGTGGATTACATCGAAGTGGTGCGCGGCACCAACGACCCGCGCTACGGCCTGCACAACATCGGCGGCAACATCAATTTCGGCACCCGCCAGGGCGGCAACTACCTGGACGGACGCGTGAGCGTCGGCAGTTTCGCCAGCCGCGAAGCCCAGCTGGCGCTGGGACGCGAGAGCGACGGCCTGGCCCAGAACTACTTCTTCGCCAAACAGCATTCGAACGGCTCCCGCGCGCACAGCGACTCCGAGAAGTACACGCTGGGCGCCAAGTGGTTCCTGAGTTCGGCCGACAGGGCAGTCAGGGCCGGCCTGGTGCTGCGCAGCTACCGCCACGATGCCGAGGAGCCGGGCTTCCTCACGGCGCAAGAACTGGCCGCCAACCGCCGCCAGTCGCCCGCCAAGAACGCCAATGACCTGAGCGAGCGCGACATGCGCCATGCGAGCGCCCACCTGGACTGGCAGCTCTCGCCGCAAGCCTTCTGGAGCAACAAGCTGTACTACAACCGCTACCTGGATGACCGCCGGGTCACCTTCACCAGCAACCCTGGCGGCACGGCGCCGCGCCAGCGCCGCCTGTGGGACGAGGCGCAGACCGGCTTGCTCAGCACGCTGACCTGGCGCGCCCATGCCGGGCTGGTGGTCGAGAGCGGCATCAGCGCCGAGCGCCAGGACAACGCCTACCGCCGCCTGCGCTACGGCTTCGCGCTGCCGACCGACTTCACCACTCAGGCAACGGTCCAGAACGATGACAGCTACACCCTCGACAATACCGGCGCCTATGTGCAGGCAGTCATCCGGCCGGTCGAATCGCTCAGGATCATCCCGGGCTTCCGGCTGGATCGATTCAGCGGCGACTTCCTGAACCATGCGAATGGACTGCGGGCCCGCCTGCAGGACTATGGCTGGATCAGGCAGCCCAAGCTGAGCATGGTCTACGGCCCGTCACAGGATGTGAGCCTGTACGCCAACTGGGGCCGCACGTTCCAGATCCTGACCGGTTCCGGCGCGCCGGCCTACCTGGTGCCGGGGCAGGCGCGCTTCGCGCCCTCGATCAATACCGGCAGGGAGGTCGGCATCAAGTTCAAGCCGGTCCCTGGCGCCGACCTGCGCCTCGCGGCCTGGCAGCAGGATGCCACTGGCGAGGTGGCCAACATGCCGGCCACCGGCACCACGGTCGGGTTGGGCGAGACGCGCCGCAAGGGGCTCGACCTGCAGGTGTCGAGCCGCATCGGCGAGCGCGTCGACCTGAGCTTCTCGCACTCGGTGCAGAAAGCCGAGGTGGTGAGCGCGTTCACCGCCGACGGGTTCTCGCTGGCCGGGAAAGAGGTGTTCCATACGCCGCGCCACATCACCAACGTCGGCGCCGATTATCACCACTCGGAGCGCTGGCGCTTCGGGCTGCAGGGGCGTGCGCAGGGCAGCTACTACATCGACAACGCGAATGCGCTCGGCAAGTTCGGCGGCTTCGTGCTGTTCGACGCCAGCGTGCGCCAGCAGCTGTCCCGGACCGTGAGCCTGGACCTGCAGCTCAAGAACCTGGCCGACCGCCGCCACGCCTACGCCTGGTACGACAACTTCTTCTGGCCAGCCAGCCAGGCCCAGCCGATGTTCTCGGCTGGCGCCGGGCGCGCCGCGTACCTGTCGCTCAACGTGAAGCTGTGACACCATGACGCAACCACTGCATTCCCGCATCATGGGCATCGACGCGCTGCGCGGCTTGGTGATGGTGTTCATGCTCGCCGACCACGTGCGCGAGACCTTCCTGCTGCACCTGCAGGTATCCGACCCGATGGATGTCGCGACGACGTCCGGCCCGCTGTTCGTCTCGCGCCTGCTGGCGCACCTGTGCGCGCCAGTGTTCGTGTTCCTCACCGGCCTGTCCGCGTTCCTGTACGGCGCCCGCCAGCAGGACGGCGCAGGCGCCGCAGCAAGCTTCCTGTGGAAGCGCGGCCTGTTCCTGGTGGCGCTGGAACTAACGGTCATCAACTTCGCCTGGACCGCGAGCTTTCCGCCCAAGGTGATCTACCTGCAGGTGATCTGGGCCATCGGCCTGTCGATGCTGGCGCTGGCGGCGCTGGTCCGGCTGCCGCGCGCGTTCCTGATCGCGCTCGGACTGGCGATCGTCGCCGGCCACAACCTGCTGGACCCGCTGCACTTTGCGCCCGGCCATCCGCTGCACGCCGTCTGGGCGGTGCTGCACGACCGCGGCTGGCTGGAGCTCGGCGACACCCTGCGCCTGCGTACCTCCTATCCGGTACTGCCATGGATCGGCATCATCTGCCTGGGCTATGCCTGCGGGCCGTGGTTCGCAGCAGGGTTCACGCCGCAGCGCCGCGCGCGCCGGCTGCTGGGATGGGGCCTGGGAGCGCTGGCCGGCTTCCTGCTGCTGCGCGCGACGAACGTCTACGGCGACCGGCCGTGGAGCGCCGGCGCCACGGCGCTCGAGACCATGATGGGTTTCTTCAACGTCACCAAGTATCCGCCTTCGCTGCTGTTCGCCGCGCTCACGCTCGGGGCGGGCCTGTTGCTGCTGCTCGCGCTGGAACGCCGCCAGGGCGCACTCGTGAAACGGCTGGCGGTGCTGGGCGCGGCGCCGATGTTCTTCTACGTCGCCCACCTGTATGCCCTCAAGCTGCTCTTGATTGCCGTTTCCGCGTTTGACAGGGACGCGGCCCGCTTCGACGGGGTGGCGCCGGTGTGGGCCGTGAGCGCGCTGCTGTGCGTCGCCCTGTATCCCGCGGTGGCAGGGTTCGCACGGCTCAAGGCGCGGCGGCGCGACATCGCCTGGCTGAAGTACCTGTAGGCCGGCCCGTGCTACCATCGGGGGCTATGAAGCACAGATTATTCCTTTTCGACCTGGACGACACGCTGCTCGACTTCAAGGCTTCCGAACGGCTCTCCTTCGTGCGCACGATGGGCGAACTCGGGCTGCATGGCGAGCTCGAACCCTTGTTCCAGCAGTACCAGGCGATCAACCTGGCGCTGTGGCGCGCCTTCGAGGCCGGCACGGTATCGAAGGAGGTGCTCAAGGTCGAGCGCTTCCGCCAGACCTTCGTTGGCAATGGCCTCGAGCTGGACCCGGAGAAGGCGAGCAGCCTGTACCTGGAATCCCTGTCGGAGACGGTGGTGCTGGTCGACGGTGCGCAGCAGCTGTGCGAGAGCCTGGCCGCTTGTGGCGAGGTCGGCATCATCACCAACGGCGTGCACCACATCCAGCACCGCCGCATTGCCAGCTCGGGGCTGGGCGGGCACATCTCCTTTGTCGCGACGTCGGAGGCCTGCGGCCACGCCAAGCCGGACAGCCGTTTCTTCGAATTCAGCGCCCGGATGGCGCGGGCGCGGCCATTTGCCAGGCACGAGACCGTCATCGTCGGCGACCGCCTGGACGCGGATATCCTGGGCGCCAACCGCTTCGGCATCGACAGCTGCTGGTTCAATCCGGGCGGCCAGTCCAACGATACCGGCGCCTTGCCCAGTTGCGAAGTCGCCAGCCTGGACCAGGTCGTGCCTGCGCTGAGGCGGCTGGCGCTGGCCGCCTGAGACGTTCTGGCAACAAGATGCGCCGGCATGCGTGCCGGCGTTTTTTTCGCCTGCTGGGGCTTGTAATACTCCCGTTATACTCCATGTGGAGTACAAGGAGAGGATAATGCACCCAACCATACGCGTTCCCGACAGCGAAAAAGTCACCGTCAACGTCGGGCTGGTCGACCTGGCCCAGGTCGACCTCTTGATCAACGAAGGCTTTTATTCGAACCGGACCGACTTCGTCCGCACCGCCCTGCGTAACCAGCTGCTGGCCCACGCCGACGCGCTGCGCCAGATCGTGGTGCGCAAGCGCTACGTGCTCGGGCAGCACCGCTATACCCGCAAGGAACTGGAGGAGGTGCTCGCCAGCGGCCAGCGCCTCGAGGTCCACGTGCTGGGACTGGCCGTGATCGAAGACGACGTGACGCCGGAACTGGCCATCGCCGCCATCGCCTCGGTCCAGGTCCTGGGCGCCTTCATCGCGTCGCCCGCCGTCCGCTCGGCGCTCGCCGACCGTATTCACACATAGAACAGGAATCCCATGAAACCCATCGACGAATTCGTACGCCAGATGATGGCCTCGGCCGAGCGCGTGCGCGCCGGCGACCCGGGCGCCGCCACCGACGTCATCCAGCGCGCGCTGCAGCAGGCGGGCCTGATGCGCCCGGCGGCAGCGGGCGACGACACACCCACCATCATCGACATCAATCCGGCGCCCGGCGCCACGCAGGCGCCGCCCCGGCCCAAAGTCCGGCCGCGCGCGCCGATGGCCGGGGCGCGGCCCGGCTGGAAACGCCAGCCGCAGGCCCCCGCCGACCTCGGCCCGGGGCGCTTCATCGACGGCAGCTTCGCCTGTGCCGAAGGCCGGCGCCGCTACAAGCTGTACGTGCCGGCAGCCGCAGCCCAGGGGCCGCGTGCGCTGGTGGTGATGCTGCACGGTTGCACCCAGAATGCCGCCGACTTCGCGGCCGGCACCGCGATGAACGGCGTGGCCGAGGAACACGGCTGCCTGGTCCTGTATCCCGAACAGGACCGCTCCGCCAACCATTCAGGGTGCTGGAACTGGTTCGAGCCGGCACAGCAGCGGCGCGGCCGCGGCGAACCCGAGATCATCGCGGCCATGACGCGCCAGCTCATCGCCGAGCACGGCGCCGACCCCGGGCGGGTGTATGCCGCGGGCCTGTCGGCCGGGGGCGCGATGGCGGCCATCCTCGGGGCCGAGTACCCCGACCTGTTCGCGGCGGTGGGCATCCACTCGGGTCTCGCAGCCGGCAGCGGCAAGGACATGATCTCGGGCCTGCATGCGATGAAGCATCCGACCGCGGCGGCGCCGGCAGGGCAGGGCGTGCCGGTGATCGTGTTCCACGGTGACGGCGACCACGTCGTCCACCCCGGGAACGGGGATGCGGTGCTGCGCCAGTTCACGGGCGCGCATGCGCCGGGCGCCTTGAGCGAAGAGCGGCTGGGCGGCAAGGCCGGCGGGCGCCGGTACACCCGCAGCAGCTGGCGCAATGGCGAGGGCCGCTGCATGGCCGAACACTGGGTGGTGCACGGCGCGGCGCACGCCTGGGCCGGAGGAAACCCGGCTGGCTCGCATACCGATGCCGGCGGACCCTGCGCCTCGCGGGAAATGCTGTCCTTCTTCCTGGCGCACCGGCTAGGCTAAGAGCAATGGGATGGACGCCCCCACCCGTAACGGCATCAGTGTGCCAAAGTGGAAGTATCGAGCAACCACTTGAACCGAGGGGGGCGTCACCATGGAGATTACGACAGTTGGCATCGATCTGGCA
>NZ_JBKBOV010000062.1:0-20036 GCF_046293535.1 Massilia sp.
TGCGGGCCGCTATCGCAGGCCAGGATATTTCACCCAAAATTGGGTTCCCGCCTACGCGGGAACGACGATTTCCGGCTAGATGAAATTATCCCGGACAGCAGTGGGCGAAGGCCGGAACCCAGTTTTTCCTGCAGACTTCCAGCGCAAATCAGAACCGCTCATAGTCGAGCAAATACCTCCACTCGCCCGCCTGCAGGCCCGCCATCGGCACCCGGCCGATGCGAATCCGGCGCATCTCGACGATGTCCAGCCCCACTTCGCGGCACATGTGGTTGATCAGGCCGGGGCGCACGTCCTTCAGTGCGAAGCGCAGCCGGTGCTCGCTTTGCCAGCTGACCTTCATCGGCGCGATCGGCTTGCCGTTGAACGCCAGGCCGTGGTTCAGCAGCGCGAGGCCGCCTTCCCGGATGCGGCCGGCGACGTCGACGATGTACTCCTGCTCGACCCTCGCCGCATCGTCCACCAGCTTGCGCACCACGCGGAAGTCCTGGGTATAGACCACCAGCCCGCTCGCATCGGTTTCCAGCGGCGACGTCAGGGTCAGCTTGTGCAGGTGGCGCTTGAGGAAGCGCGGTTGCCCGTAGGCCTGCGCCAGGGATTCGGGGCTCAGGCAGTCCAGCGCGGGTTCGCCGCGCGTGCCGACACCGGAATTCAAGCCGGCCGGCTTGTGCAGCAGGATGGTCACCGGCGGCGCTTCTTCGGCCGAGGCGCCCGGCAGCACGCGCACCTCCTGCGAAGGCAGCACGCGGCTGGCCGGATCCTCGACGACGCTGCCGTCGACGCTGATGCCGCCGCTTGCGATGTAGCGCTCCGCTTCCGCGCGCGAGCAGCCGAGTTGCGCCGCGACGCGCTTGGCCAGGCGGATGCCGTCCTCCATCATTGCTCCCGCCAGTCGGCGAAGAAGGCCTGGAACACCTCGACGGTGCGGGCCACCTCGAGCGCCGAGACGTCCAGGTGGGTCACCAGGCGGGTGCGCGGACCGATCGAGGCGCGGATCCGGGCGCGCGCCAGATGCTGGCGCAGCGGCTCGCAGGCGGCTTGCGGGATGTCGAGCCAGAAGATGTTGGTCTGCGGGGTGCCGACCTGCAGCTGTTCGATCCGGGCCAGGCCCTGCGCCAGCGCGGCGGCATTGTCGTGGTCGTCCGCCAGGCGCTGCACGTTGTGTTCCAGCGCGTACTGCGCGGCCGCCGCCAGCACGCCGGCCTGGCGCATGCCGCCGCCCAGCATCTTGCGCCAGCGCTTGCCCTGCTCGATGAAGGCCTTCGGGCCCAGCAACACGGAACCGACCGGCGCGCCCAGGCCTTTCGACAGGCAGACCGAGACGGTATCGAAGCCCTGCACGGCCTCGCGCAGGCTGATGCCCTGCTTGACGGCCGCGTTGGCGATGCGGGCGCCGTCGAGGTGGGTGGCCAGGCCGCGGCTGTGCGCGAGGCTGGTGGCGGCCTTGACGTAGTCTTGCGGCAGCACGCGGCCGCCGATGGTGTTCTCCAGCGCCAGCAGGCGGGTGCGCGCGAAGTGCATGTCGTCGGGCTTGATGTAAGCCTCGATGTCGCCCAATGCGATCGAGCCGTCCGGCGCGTTCGCGATCGGCTGCGGCTGGATCGAGCCCAGCACCGCGGCGCCGCCGCCTTCGTACTTGTATGTGTGCGCTTCCTGGCCGACCAGGTATTCGTCGCCACGGCCGCAATGGACCATCAGCGCGATCAGGTTGGTCTGCGTGCCCGAGGGCGCGAACAGGCCGGCTTCATGGCCGAACAGCTCGGCGGCGTAGTCCTGCAGGCGGTTGACCGACGGGTCGTCGGCGTACACGTCGTCGCCGACCTCGGCCGCCGCCATCGCGGCGCGCATCGGCTCGGACGGCTGCGTCACGGTGTCACTGCGCAGGTCGATCCACTTCTGGTTGGTGTCGCTCATCTCGGTTCTCAGTCTGCTGTGACAGGGGTGTAAAAGCGCTGCTGCATTTCGTCGAGCCCCAGTTCGGCCATGACTTCGCGGAGGCGTTCGGACGGCCGCCGGCGCGGCAGGTTCTTGTAGGTGGCCACGATGAGTTCGTTCTTCATCGAATGCTCCCAGCCCACCAGCTCGGTCACGGTCACCTGGTAGCCGTGCGCTTCCAGCTGCAGGCAGCGCAGCACGTTGGTGATCTGGCTGCCGAATTCGCGGGTATGGATCGGGTGGCGCCAGATCTCGGTCAGGGCGCTGCGGCCCAGGTCCTTGCCCTTGTTCTTGCGCAGCACGCTGGCCACCTCGGCCTGGCAGCAAGGCACCAGCACCATGTGCCTGGCCTGCTTCTTGAGCGCGAAGTCGATGGCGTCGTCGGTGGCCGTGTTACAGGCGTGCAGCGCGGTGACGATGTCGATGGTGGGCGGCAGCTTGTCGGAGCTTGTCGATTCCGCCACCGACAGCGGCAGGAAGGACATGCCCGTGAAACCCAGGCGCGCGGCCAGTTCGGTGGACCTGGCCACCAGTTCCTCGCGGGTCTCGATGCCGTAGATGTGGGCGCCCTCGCCCAGTCCCTTGAAGAACAGGTCGTACAGGATGAAGCCAAGGTAGGACTTGCCGGCGCCATGGTCGACCAGGGACAGCCCCTGCTTCTCCTCGAGCACGTCCTTCAGCAGCGGCTCGATGAAGTTGTAGAGGTGGTAGACCTGCTTGAGCTTGCGGCGGCTGTCCTGGTTCAGCTTGCCGTCGCGCGTCAGGATGTGGAGTTCCTTCAGCAGTTCGACCGACTGCCCGGGGCGGACTTCTTCCGGCAGCGCTGCCGGGGATTGCTTGGTGTGCTTAGCGTGCTTCATCGATCCATGCTGCCTGAATGGCTTCCAGTACCCGTTCGCCGCCGCGCGTGCGGTCATCGGCGAAGCCCTCGAGCTCGACGACCCAGTTGTGCAGGTCGACGAAGCGCACCGTGGCGGGGTCGACGTCGGGGTACTTCTCGAGCAGCGCCTCGGCGATGCTCGTTACGTCAGTCCACTTCATGGCAGGCCTCTTTCAGTGGCTTTTCTCTGCGGCGTGGTTGATGGTGTACTTCGGGATTTCGACGACCAGGTCTTCGTCGGCGACGATGGCCTGGCAGGACAGGCGCGAATTCGGCTCCAGGCCCCAGGCCTTGTCCAGCATGTCTTCTTCTTTCTCTTCCTGCTCGCCCAGCGAGTCGAAGCCTTCGCGCACGATCACGTGGCAAGTGGTGCAGGCGCAGACGCGGTCGCAGGCGTGCTCGATCTCGATGTCGTTTTCCAGCAGGACGTCGCAGATCGACTTGCCGGCAGGGGATTCCAGCACGGCGCCGTCGGGGCAGAAGACTGGGTGGGGGAGGATGACGATTTGTGGCACTTGATTACCTCTTTAATTTTTTCTATGTGACTGCCCCTGCCCGTCGTTCCCGCGTAGGCGGGAACCCAATTTATGCTTGCGCTAACGCTGCGCTACGAACTTGGATTCCCGCCTGCGCGGGAATGACGGTCTTTAGGCTATAGGCCATTTATTGGCGCCTGTAGTCGGCTAAGCTCTTAAACTTCGTCCAGCGACTTGCCCGCCAGCACCTTGCGCACGCTCTTGTCCATCCGGCGCGCCGCGAATTCTTCCGTGCCCCTGGCCAGCGCCTGCACCGCCGCATGCAGCCCGTCCTGGCGCTGCCCCGCTTCGAGCGAGGCATCGTTCGAACGGTGGATCGCATCGCGCACACCATGCACCAGCTTGGCCACTTCATCCTGCTCGGTCGCGTTCAATAGCTCGGCATCGGCATCCAGCGCCGACTGGGTCGCCAGCAGGATGCGCTCGGCCTCGACCTGCTCCTCGCGCAGCGCGCGCATCTGCATGTCGCCCTGGGCCGAGGTGTAGGAATCCTGCAGCATGCGCGCCACTTCGTCGTCGCCCAGGCCGTAGGACGGCTTGACGGTGATCGTGGCTTCCACGCCCGAGCGGGTCTCGCGCGCCGACACCGACAGCAGGCCGTCCGCGTCGACCTGGTAGGTCACGCGGATGCGCGCCGCGCCGGCCGCCATCGGCGGAATGCCGCGCAGCTCGAAGCGCGCCAGCGAACGGCAATCCGACACCAGCTCGCGTTCCCCCTGCACCACGTGCACCGCCAGGGCCGTCTGGCCATCCTTGAAGGTGGTGAATTCCTGGGCTCTAGCGCACGGGATGGTCGAGTTGCGCGGAATGATCTTCTCGACCAGCCCGCCCATGGTCTCGATGCCCAGCGAGAGCGGCGTGACGTCCAGCAGCAGCCAGTCGTCGCCCTCGGCGCGGTTACCGGCCAGCAGGTTGGCCTGGACGGCCGCGCCCAGCGCCACCACCTTGTCCGGATCGATGTTCGCGTGCGGGATGGTGTGGAAGAACTCGCCCACCGCGCGGCGCACGTGCGGCATGCGGGTGGCGCCGCCGACCATCACGACGCCGTCCACGTCCTCGACGCTCACGTCGGCATCGCGCATGGCCTTGCGGATCGCGTTGATGGTCTTGCCGACCAGGTGCTTGGTGATCGCGGCGAAGGTGTGCGCGGTGATGCTCACCTGCACGATCTCGCCCGACTTCAGGATCGCCTCGATCGTGGTTTCCTCGTTGGTCGAGAGCAGCTCCTTGGCCTGGCGCGCCTTGACCATCAGGGTGGCGGTGTCCTGCTCGGACAGCGGCGCCAGCTTGGCCTGTTCGACGATCCAGCAGAACAGGCGGTGGTCGAAGTCGTCGCCGCCCAGGGCCGAGTCGCCGCCGGTGGACAGCACCTCGAATACGCCTTTCGACAGCTTGAGGATCGAGATGTCGAAGGTGCCGCCGCCCAGGTCGTAGACCGCGTAGACGCCTTCCTTGCCGTGGTCGAGGCCATAGGCGATGGCGGCGGCGGTCGGTTCCGACAGCAGGCGCAGCACGTTGATGCCGGCCAGCTGGGCCGCGTCCTTGGTGGCCTGGCGCTGGGCGTCGTCGAAGTAGGCCGGCACGGTGATGACGGCGCCGACCAGCTCGTCGCCGAGCGAATCCTCGGCGCGCTGGCGCAAGGTGGCCAGGATCTGGGCCGAGGTCTCGACCGGGCTCTTCACGCCGGCGACGGTGTTGATCTGCACCATGCCGGGGGAATCGACGAAGTCGTACGGCATGTTCTCGGCGTGGGCGATGTCCTTCAGGCCGCGGCCCATGAAGCGCTTGACCGAGACGACCGTGTTCTTCGGGTCGGTGGTCTGGTGCGCCTGCGCCTTGTAGCCGATGTTGGCATGGCCGTTGGGCAGGTATCGCACGACCGAGGGCAGCAGCGAACGGCCATCCTCGTCGCTCAGCACTTCCGGGCTGCCGCTGCGCACGGTGGCAACCAGCGAGTTGGTGGTGCCCAGGTCGATGCCGACCGCCAGGCGATGCTGGTGCGGGGCGGTGGACATGCCGGGTTCGGCGATTTGGAGTAGTGCCATGGTCGTGTTACCTGTGTTCTTTTTTGTTCGACGACGGATCGTCACTGTAGGGTGGGCGGGGTAATTACGAGCAATGCGAGGAATTACAGACGCCCACGCGGTCAACCTACGGATGCAAGCCACGGAACGGGCCAGGATACGTGATTTGACCGCGTGGGCGGGAGACCCGCCCACCCTACGAACATCATTACGTTAAGCGTCCAAAGCTTCGAACGCGTACTGTACCTCTTCCCCGAATTTATCGAGGAACATCATCGCGCGCACGCCCTGCGCGGCCGCGTGGTAGTCGCCGGCGTCGAGCTGCCTGCCGACCTGTTCCAGCATCGACTTGCGCTCGCGGCGCACCTGCGCATCCAGTTCGTCGAGCGCGCCGGCATCCTTGGCCGCACGCGCATCCTCGAGCGCCTCGCGCCATTCCATCTGCTGCATCAGGAAGCTCGCCGGCATGGCCGTGTTCGACTCGGTCTGCAGGTCGACGCCGTTGAGCTCGCACAGGTACTGCGCGCGCTTTTGCGGGTTGCGCAGGGTCTGGTAGGCTTCGTTGGCGCGCGTGGCCCACTGCATCGCGACGCGCTTCTCGGCATCGGTGGCGTTCACGAAGCGGTCCGGGTGCACGCGCCCCTGCACCTCGCGGTAGGCCGCGTCCAGGGCCTCGCCGTCGACGGCGAAGCTGGCGGGAAGCTGGAACAGCTCGAAGTGGTTCTGCTTCATCCTTAAATGCGGAAGCTTTCGCCGCAGCCGCAGTTGTCCTTGACGTTCGGGTTGTTGAAGCGGAAGCCTTCGTTCAGGCCTTCGCGCGCGAAGTCCAGTTCGGTGCCGTCGATGTAGGGCAGGCTCTTCGGGTCGACGAAGACCTTCACGCCATGCGACTCGAAGACATTGTCGTCCGGGGTCGCATCATCGACGTACTCGAGCTTGTAGGCCAGGCCGGAGCAGCCGGTCGTGCGCACACCGAAGCGCAAGCCGATGCCCTTGCCCCGGCGTTCGAGGTAACGGTTGACGTGCTTCGCGGCTTTTTCAGTCAGGGTGATTGCCATTGCGCTAACTCCAGTCGGTTGAAACTATTACGCCTTCTCGGCGTGCTTGGCTTTGTAGTCGGCCACGGCGGCCTTGATCGCGTCCTCGGCCAGGATCGAGCAGTGGATCTTCACCGGCGGCAGCGCCAGTTCTTCGGCGATCTGGGTGTTCTTGATCGACAGCGCTTCGTCCAGCGACTTGCCCTTGACCCACTCGGTCACGAGCGAGCTCGAGGCGATGGCCGAACCGCAGCCATAGGTCTTGAACTTCGCGTCCTCGATCATGCCCTGGTCGTTGACCTTGATCTGCAGCTTCATCACGTCGCCGCAGGCAGGCGCGCCGACCATGCCGGTGCCGATCGCGTCGTCGCCCTTGTCGAAGGCACCGACGTTGCGCGGGTTTTCGTAGTGGTCCAGTACTTTGTCCGAATATGCCATTTTGATGCTCCTTGAATTCTTAAATTAGTGGGCTGCCCATTGAATGGAATTGAGGTCAATTCCTTCCTTGAACATGTCCCACAGCGGCGACAGTTCGCGCAGTTTACCGACCTTTGCTTTCAGCAAGTTGACGGCGAAGTCGATGTCTTCCTCGGTCGTGAAGCGGCCGATGGTGAAGCGGATCGAGCTGTGCGCCAGTTCGTCGCTGCGGCCCAGGGCGCGCAGCACGTAGGACGGCTCCAGCGAAGCCGAGGTGCAGGCCGAGCCCGAGGACACGGCGATGTCCTTGATCGCCATGATCAGGGACTCGCCCTCGACGTAGTTGAACGAGACGTTCAGGTTGTGCGGCACGCGGTGGTCCATGTCGCCGTTGATGTAGACCTCTTCGATCTCCAGCAAGCCCTTGGCCAGGCGGTCGCGCAGCGCCTTCACGCGCTCGAGTTCCGACGCCATCTCTTCCTTGGCGAGGCGGAAGGCTTCGCCCATGCCCACGATCTGGTGGGTCGGCAGCGTGCCCGAACGCAGGCCGCGCTCGTGGCCGCCGCCGTGCATCTGCGCTTCCAGGCGCACGCGCGGCTTGCGGCGCACGTACAGGGCGCCGACGCCCTTCGGGCCGTAGGTCTTGTGCGCGGTGAAGGTCATCAGGTCGCACTTCGTTCTATTCAGGTCGATCTCGACCTTGCCGGTCGCCTGGGCGGCGTCGCAGTGGAAGATGATGCCCTTCGAGCGGCACAGTTCGCCGATCTCGTCGATCGGTTGAATGACGCCGATCTCGTTATTGACCAGCATGACCGAGACCAGGATGGTGTCCGGACGGATCGCCGCTTCCAGCTGGGCGACGGTGATCAGGCCGTTGTCCTGCGGCTCGAGGTAAGTCGCCTCGAAACCCTGGCGCTCCAGTTCGCGCACGGTGTCCAGCACGGCCTTGTGCTCGGTCTTGACCGTGATGATGTGCTTGCCCTTGGTCTTGTAGAAGTGGGCGGCACCCTTCAGGGCCAGGTTGTTCGATTCGGTCGCGCCCGAGGTCCAGATGATCTCGCGCGGGTCGGCGCCGACCAGGGCGGCCACGTGGCCGCGCGCTTCCTCGACCGCCGCCTCGGCGCTCCAGCCGTACATGTGGCTGCGCGATGCCGGGTTGCCGAACTGCTCGCGCAGGTAGGGAATCATCTTGTCGGCCACACGCGGATCGATCGGAGTGGTCGCCGAGTAGTCCATGTAGATCGGGAAATGCGGCGCAGTCACGAAGCTCTGCTCGGTTTGTTTGTCCAAAGGCGCGTTCATCAGTTCACTCCGGTTTCAATGTTGTGTGCAGCGGTGGCAGCGGTGCGGTGCACCACCACGACGTTTTGTTCTTTCTGCTTCTGCTGGTCGACCAGGTCTTGCAGCGAGACCGAATCGAGGTAGTCGACCATCTTGGCGTTCAGCGTGGTCCACAGCTCATGGGTCATGCAACGGGTGCCGGAAGCAGCATCGGCGCCGTGACAATTTTCCTTGCCGCCACACTGGGTGGCATCGAGCGGCTCGTCGACCGCGATGATGATGTCGGCCACCGTCACCTTGTCGGCGGACCTGGCGAGGCTGTAGCCGCCGCCGGGGCCGCGGATCGACTCGACGATCTGGTGACGGCGCAGCTTGCCGAACAGTTGCTCCAGGTAGGACAGCGAAATGGCCTGGCGCTGGCTGATGCCCGACAGCGTGACTGGACCATTGCCCTGGCGCAGGGCGAGGTCGATCATCGCGGTAACAGCAAAACGGCCTTTGGTGGTCAGACGCATCACAACCCCGGTTAATGTTAAAATATTGCCTCTTTTCAACTCATCGGTGCGGCGCAACAATCAATTCTGTTGAGAGAGCCTGCCGAATAACCTGATTAGTTGATCGATTTAGTCAAGTATAGCAAATCTTGACTGGCTTGTCTTGGAGGCCCCCAAAACCGCCGGGGCCCTTCCCTCCCTCCCAGCGCTTATCGCAAACGCAGCAATTCCATCGGCCCGAACAAGGCCTGCATCCCCTTGTGCTGGATGAAGGACAGGTTGTACGGATGCTCGGCATGGATGTGCGGCAGGCGCGCCGCTTCGGGCAGCCTTGTCAACTGCTCGGCGATCTTGCCCCACAGGACCAGGGTCGGCGGCCTGGGCTGGCTCGCCAGGGCGGCCAGCACCGTCTCCAGGCACGGCTGCCAGGCGCGCGCATCGACGGCCGGCGCGACGTGCTTGCGGAACACCAGGGCCGCGTTCAGCAGCAGGAAGCCGTGCTCCAGCAAGTTGTCCTGCAGTTGGGCCAGGGTCTGGATCGAACCGTTCGTGCGGGCAGCCCGGGCCACCGGCGCCATGGCGCTGCCGCCGGTATCGCCCGCATCAAGTTGCCCATTTGCCACCAGCAGCATCTTCATGAAGTTGCGCAGCGAGGTGGCGCGGTTGACCGGTTTCGACAGGCCGGTCTCCGACCACAGTTCGCCCACGGCGCCATCCATGAAGCAAAACCCCGTGGCGCTCTCGGCGCGCGGGTACGGCCCCTCCCCCACCAGCACGTGCTTCACTTGATCGAGCGGCTGGGCGAAGGCGGCGAAGAGGCGGCCTTCGGTGGGCAGGTAGTCGTCCACCGCCAGGGCCGGCAGGTAGCTCGGGTCGGCGGCGGCGACGGCCTCCAGGCCGGCTTCCAGGACCGGGCGCCAGGAGCGGTCGGCACGGTCGAGGGCGGCGATGATTGGAGCGGGAATTGGATGATTGGACATGGTGAAATGGCAAGGCGCAAGGAGGCGCGATTGTAGCCCAGCAAGCTGGCGGGCGGGGCGCATCCCCATGGTCAATCTAGCGTCCGCCCTTGGCATTTCAAGGCATGATTTTCACCTTCGTCCACCAACCAATACAGGAGGAAACATGCAAACGATTCGTGACGTGATGACGCCCGACGTGCAAACCATCTCCCCGCAGGAAACCGTGCAGCGCGCCGCGCAGATGATGGACGACCTCAACGTCGGCGCGATCCCCGTCTGCGACGGCGACAAGCTGGTGGGCATGCTCACCAACCGCGACATCACCGTGCGCGCGGTGGCGGCAGGTCAGTCCCCGGACCAGTGCTTCGTCGGCGACGTGATGAGCACCGACGTGCGCACCTGCTACAGCAGCCAGGACATCGACGAGGTGCTGGACACCATGGGCGACGTGCAGATCCGGCGCGTGCCGGTGATCGACGAACAGTCGAAGCAGCTGGTGGGGATCGTGTCGCTGGGGGATATCGCGACCAAGTCGGCGGAGTCGGCGGAAGGGACGCTGGATGAGATTTCGTCGCCGTCGGAGCCGGATCGGTCGGAGACGCGGCATTGAACTGGCTGATTGCGGCTCAACGGAATTGGGTTCCCGCCTTCGCGGGAACGACGGTGCAAATGGTAACCGTATGAATGGCGATCACGCTGTGCGGTCCACTGCCCCACAAGCGTCGCTCCCGCGCAGGCGGGAGCCTGATTTTCAATCAACGCAAGCCGTCACTCCGCGTCCGGCTGCTGCCCCGGATGCGCCGCCTTGAACGCCGGCAGATCCACGCACAGGGCGTTGATGCGCGCGATGGTCGGGTAGGCATCGACGTCGATGTCGAAGCGCTTCGCATTGAACACCTGCGGCACCAGGAAGCAGTCGGCCATGGTCGGCGTGTCGCCATGGCAGAAGCTGCCCGTGCCGGGATTGCGCGCCAGGTGCGATTCCAGCGAGCGCAGGCCTTCGATCACCCAGTGGCGGTACCAGTCGGTCTTGGCTTCTTCCGACTGGCCCAGGTGCTTGACCAGGTACTTCAGCACGCGCAGGTTGCAGATCGGGTGGATGTCGCAGGCGATGATCTGCGCCAGCTCGCGCACGCGGGCGCGGCCGAGCGCATCGCGCGGCAGCAGCGGCGCCAGCGGGTGCACCTCTTCCAGGTACTCGATGATCGCCATCGACTGGCTCAGGACGATGTCATCGGTCTGCAGGGCCGGCACCAGGCCGCTCGGGTTGACCCCCAGGTATTCGTCGGCCAGGTGCTGGCCGCCGTCGCGCAGCAGGTGCACCGGCACCGCTTCGTAGGCCAGCCCCTTCAGGTTCAGGGCGATGCGCACCCGGTACGCGGCCGAGCTGCGGAAATAGGTGTAGAGCTTCATGCGGGTTTCCTCCCATCCTTCCGGTGATAGCGCGCCACCTCCTGGTCGATGGCGCCGAAGATGCTGGCGCCGTCCTTGTCCACCATCTCGATGCGCACGGTGTCACCATAGCGCAGGAAGGGCGTTTGCGGCTTGCCCTGTTCAATCGTCTCGTACATGCGCACCTCGGCCAGGCAGCAGTAGCCGACGCCGCCGTTGGCGATGCTGGAACCGTGCAGGCTGCCCTGCTTGTTCGACACCGTGCCCGAGCCGACGATGCTGCCCGCGCCCAGCTCGCGCGTTTTGGCCGCATGCGCCACCAGCTGGGCGAAGCTGAAGGTCATGTCCTCGCCGGCGTTCGGACGGCCGAAGGGCTGGTCGTTGAGCGTCACCATCAGCGGCAGGCGCAGCTTGCTGTCCTGCCAGGCCTCGCCCAGCTCGTCGGGGGTCACCGCCACCGGCGAGAAGGCGCTGGCGGGCTTGGACTGGTAGAAGCCGAAGCCCTTGGCCAGCTCGTTCGGGATCAGGTTGCGCAGCGAGACGTCGTTCACCAGCATCACCAGGCGGATCGCGCCAGCCGCCTCCTCCACCGACGCGCCCATCGGCACGTCGCCCGTCACCACCGCCACCTCGGCTTCCAGGTCCACGCCCCACTCTTCCGACAGCACGGCGATCGGGTCGCACGGACCGACGAAGGAGTCGGAGCCGCCCTGGTACATCAGCGGATCGGCATAGAAGGATTCCGGCACTTCGGCGCCGCGCGCCTTGCGCACCAGTTCGACGTGGTTGATGTAGGCCGAACCGTCGCACCATTGGTAGGCGCGCGGCAGCGGCGAATGGCATTCTTCCTCGATGAAGGACTCGGCCTTGTCGGCGGTGCCCGCGTTCAGGCGTTCGTACACCTTCTTCAGTTCGGGCGCCACGTCATCCCAGTGGTCGAGCGCGCACTGCAGCGTGCGGGCGATCTTCGGGACGGCCTGGCAGGTGACCAGGTCGCGGCTGACGACGACCAGCGTGCCGTCGCGGCCGCCGGTCTTGAGGGTGGCGAGTTTCATGGCGTTTCCTTTGCTGAGTTTTGCTTTCGCCATTAGAGAGCAAAACGTACTATCATTCAAACAGTATTTTTCGCTCGATTTATTAGATAAGCTTATGAATCCGACCTTGCGCCAGATGCGCGCGTTCGTGGCCCTGGCCAAGACGGGTAACTTTACGCTCGCCGCGCAGGCGATGCACGTGACGCAATCGGCGCTCTCGGGTTTGATCAAGGAGCTGGAGCAGACGCTGGGCGCCAAGGTCGTCGACCGCAGCACCCGCCGCGCCCTGCTCACCGACATCGGCAAGGAGTTGTACCCGCTGTTCAGCCAGATGATCGACGACCTGGACGGCGCGCTGGCCAATGTGGCCGACCATACCCGCCTGAAGAAAGGCATCGTGCGCATCGCCGCGCCGCAACTGCTGGCCTGCACCCTGATGCCGCAGGCGATCGCGGCCTACCGCAAGGCCTACCCCGACATCGAGGTGCGCCTGGGCGACACCGGCGTCGACAGCGTCATCGCCCGGGTCCTGTCGGGCGCGGCCGACTTCGGCATCGGCCCGGAGCGCGAGCCGGCCCCGCCGCTGGATGCGCGCCCGCTGTTCGAGATGCCCTTCGCGCTGGTGTTCCCGAAGGGGCACGCGCTCGAATCGCAGGCGCGCATCGCCTGGCGGGACGTCGCCCGCTACCCGCTGATCTCGCTGCAGGGCCAGTTCACCGAGCGCCTGCTGGACGACATGCACGCCGCGCTGCACGCGCCGGCGCTCAAGCCTGCCAACGAAGTGAGCTTCATGACCACCGCGCTGGCGATGGCCGCCGCCGGGCTCGGGGTGACGGTGTGCATGCCCTACGCGGCGCCGCTGGTGACGCTCTACGGCCTGGTGATGCGCCCGCTGGAAGATCCGGTGCTCACGCGCCGCTTCTTCGTCTACACCCGCCCGGGGCGCTCGCTGTCGCCGGCGGCGGAAAGCTTCATCGACTTCCTCGACGAATTCGTCCGGCAGGCAGAGGGCTAGCGGCCGCGCTACAATCGGGGTATCGCATTTCGCAGTCCCCACGATGTCCCTGAACACCATCGAAATCAACCGCCTGATGGACCGCTTCGACAGCCACGACAGCGTCTGGCTGTTCGGCTACGGTTCCCTGATCTTCAAGGCCGACTTCCCCTTCATCGAACGCCGCCCCGCCGCCATCGCGGGCTGGAGCCGCCGCTTCTGGCAGGGTTCGCACGACCACCGCGGCACCGAAAGCGCGCCGGGCCGCGTCGTCACCCTGGTGGCCGACGAAGGCGCCATCTGCCATGGCATGGCCTACCTGGTCACGCCGGAGGAATTCGCCCACCTCGACCACCGCGAAAAGAACGGCTACCTGCGCCTGGCCACCGAGATGACATTCGGGGACGGCGGCACGGCCGAGGGCATCGTCTACATCGCCACCGTCGACAACGCCGCCTACCTGGGACCGGCCAGCGAACAGGACATCGCGCGCCAGATCGCGACGGCGCACGGCCCGAGCGGCCCGAACAGCGAGTACCTGTTGGAACTGGCCCGGGCCTTGCGCGCGCTCGGCAGGCACGACGCGCACGTGCATGCGATCGAAGCCCACCTGCGCGAACTGCTGGACGCCGTGTCCCGGAGCTAGGCCCTGCGCGCGAGCCCGAGCAGCAAGGGGGTCTTCGGCCTCAGGGAGATGTTCAGCACCGCTTCCGGCTCCGGCTGTCCCTCCGGAACGGACAACACGAAGCGCTGCAGCATCATCGCCGCCAGCACCGTCATCTCCGCCAGCGCCAGGTGCTGGCCCAGGCACACGCGCGGCCCGGTCCCGAAAGGCATGAAGGCGCCGCGCGGAATCGCCGGCGCGCCGGCGCCGAAGCGCTCCGGCCGGAAGGCTTGCGGCTCCGGGAACCAGCGCGCATCCCTGTGCATCAGGAACACCGGAATCATGAACATGGTGCGCGCGGGGAAGGTCCAGCCGCCCAGCGTCAAGGCGCGCGTCGAACGGCGGCTCATCAGGATCGGCGCGGCCGGGTACAGGCGCATCGTCTCGTTCAGGGTCTGGGCCAGGTAGCCGAGCCGCGGCAAGGCGTCCTCGCCGGGCGGGGCGCCCTCCAGCACCGCATCGACCTCGCGCCGCGCCGCTTCCTGCGCGGCCGGATGGGAGGCCATGCACCAGGCCCACCACCCCAGGCTGGCCGCGCTGGTCTCGTGTCCGGCGATGAAGGCCGTCATGCATTCGTCGCGCACCGCCGCCAGCGGCCAGGCCGCCGCATCCTGCCGGTGCAGCACCAGCAGGCGGCTCAGGAGGTCCTGCGGCCAGCAGTCCGGCGCCAGGGCCAGGCGGGCCTGGACGTGGCGCTCGATCAGCGCCGTCAGCAGGGCGCGCACCTGGCGCTTGCGGCGCTTCCATGGCAGCCAGTCGGGGCTGCTCACGGGCCAGAACATCTCGGCATTGGCCGCCACCAGCGCCTCCTGCACCGCCGTCTCCATGGCGCGCGCATCGGCGCCGATCTCGCTCGAGAACATCATGCGCATGATGACGTCCATGGCCAGCGAGGTGAGCGCGCTCTCGATCGGCATCGCGGTGCCCGGCTGCCAGTGCGCCATCGCCGCCTCGGCCGCCGCCGCGACCGTCGGCACGAAGGCCTTGACCGACTTCGGCGTGAAAGCCGGCTGCAATGCCTGGCGCTTGGCCGTCCAGTCGCCGCCTTCGGCCACCAGGACGCTGTTGCCCTGCAGGTAGGCGAAGATGTCCACCGCACGTTCCCAGCGGACGATGGCCCCATGCTGGGCGACCAGCAGTTCGCGCACCAGCGCCGGATCGCTCAGCACGATCTCGTGTTCCGGCCACATGCGCAGGTGCACCACGTCGCCATGCGCCTGGCGCCAGCGCGCCAGGCTGCCTGGCAGGTCGCGCGCCATGCGCGCCAGCAGGCCCCAGCCGGTCAGGCCGGACGGCGGCCCGGGCGGCCAGGCGCCGGGCGGATGGCGCACGGGCGCGCCGTCGACGGAAGCGGGCGGCATGCCGTCCGCATGGAAGGGGCAGCGGGAAGTGTCGGGCGTATTCATGCCTCGCATTCTTCGCCGCTTCGGCCTGCGCGTCTTGAACGAAAACGACATCGACATGCTATTCCGGCATGCCTATACTGCTGGCTCATGGCCCCCGACAGTCACGACCGCCAGCCTCCCTGCCCCGACCGGCTGGCGCGCGCCCCGCGCGCATGCAAGGAGGGTAAGAACCCGCGCGACCGGCTCCACCTGGCCCCGCCGGCACTGCAGGGCGCGCTGCTGGCGCTGGTCAGCCGCGACATCTCCCGGCTTCAACTGAGCGACGCCCAGCGCCTGTCCCACTTCCCCGCGTCGCCGATCGTCACCCTGTCGTGGTACCAGGGCATGGACGGCGGACTGGTCGACGCGCGCGGCGCCTGGCATCCTTTCGGCGCGCGGGTGGTGATCTCGGGCAGCCATTCCCAGCCGTTGACGACCTGGTCGCCGACGGGCGGGCGCGGCTACATGGCCTGCTTCGCGCCGGACGCGGCGCGGCTGCTGTTCGGGATCGAGCTCGCATCGGTGCAGGACCGTTTCGTGCCGGCGCATACGCTGCTCGGCGCCGGCTGGCAGCCGTTTCTCGACGACCTGCTGCAGGTCGCGGACGACGCGGCCGCCATGCACCTGCTGGAAGAACAGCTCGGCCCGCGCTGGCGCCATGCGCAGGGCCGCGACCGGGACCGGCCTTCGCTGCGCCAGGTGGGACGCCACTGGGTGCAGCAACTGGCCTGGCAGGCGCACCAGTGGCGCAACACGCACAGCAGCCGCCAGGTCGAGCGCCGCATCAAGTCCTTCAGCGGGCGCTCGCTGCGCGAATGGCAGTCGCTGGTGCGCACCGAGGGCCTGTTCTTCGCCGCCCGCGAACGCTTTGAAGCCGGCCAGCCCTTCGACTGGGCCACGCTGGCGCTGGAGGAGGGTTTCTCGGACCAGGCCCACCTGAGCCGCACCACGCGGCAGATCTGCGGTTTTGCGCCGACCGAATTCGCCGACCGCTACATCGAGGACGAATCCTTCTGGATCTACCGGCTGTGGGTCTGAGGACGGGCCTTGCGTGGCTGAAGCCGGCTAGAGCAGATCCAGCTCCCCCGCCCCGCTCCCGCTCCCCTTGCCGGAGGCCGGCGGCAGGCGCGGCGGCGCCACCAGCGGCTTGCGAAGCGTCCGCGCAACTCCAGCAGCGCCGGGAAGCTCGGGGCCGGCTAATTTTCCATTCGGTTTCACTTGCCTTGGGGGCAGCCAAGCCTGGCGCGCGAAATGGTGTCCACCTTAGCTTGCATCATTGGCGCCGTATGCGCAGCAGCAGTGTTCCCGGCCGATGTCGCAGTCCACTGCTCTACCTTGAATATGCTGACCAGCTGCGCCATATCACTCGCTTGCTGTTGCATCGCCGCTGCCGCGGCCGAGGCTTCCTCAACCAAGGCGGCGTTCTGCTGCGTCACCTCATCCATCTGCACGATGGCTTCGTTCACTTGCTCGATACCGCTGCGTTGTTCGTCACTGGCCGCTGCGATCTCGGAGATCAAGTCGGTAACGCGGCGCACGCTTTCGACCACTTCATTCATGGTGATGCCGGCCTGGTCGACCAGCATGCTGCCGGAACCGACCTTGTCAACCGAGTCCTGGATCAGGCCCTTGATTTCCTTGGCCGCAGCAGCTGAACGGTGCGCCAGATTCCGCACCTCGGAAGCGACCACGGCAAAGCCGCGACCTTGCTCGCCGGCCCGAGCAGCTTCCACGGCGGCATTCAGTGCCAAGATATTTGTCTGGAATGCGATCCCATCGATGACGCCGATGATGTCCGCAATCTTGCGCGCCGATTCGTCGATCGCTCCCATCGTGCTCACGACTTCGGAAACGACGACGCCTCCTTTCTCGGCGATCAAGGCAGCTGAGCGCGCCATGCTGTTGGCCTGTTGGGCGTTCTCGGCGTTCTGGCGCACGGTGGATGTCAGTTCTTCCATCGAGGATGCAGTTTCTTCCAAGGCCCCTGCCTGTTGCTCAGTGCGTGTGGACAGGTTTATGTTGCCGGCCGCAATTTCACTGGAGCCGTTGGAAATCGACTCGGTGGCGACGCGCACTTCGCTGACGATTTTCGTCAGGCTGTCGCGCATCTGGCGCATCGCATAGAGCAAGCTGGTCGTGTCACCCGCTTTCACGTCAACCTCGACAGTCAAGTCACCAGCCGCGATCTGGTTGGCAATCGACGCAGCATAGCCGGGCTCCCCGCCAAGGGACCTGACCAGTACGCGGGTGATTACGAGTGTCATGCCGACGCCCACGATCAGGGCGACCAGACTACCGAGCGCAAGCATCATGACCGCCTGGCCTTCCTGGTCGGCCATTTCCTTACCTCGCTGATCGAGCAGAGCTTCTTCGGCCGCGCGGACCTCGGCCAGCACGGCGCGCATGGCATCCATGTCGCGCTTGCCATTTCCTTCCGACTCTAACGCTATTAAATTCTCGATCGTGCCGTTGCCTTGAGTAACATTGCGGCGCATGTCGATCAATGGAGTGATACCAGTTGCGAGCCATTGGCGATGCAGAGCTTCGAGTCTAGCAAGGCGTTCTTGTTGGGCGGCGTTGTCAGAGGTCAGTTGGCGCGCAGTACGAAGTTGTTTGGCAAAAGCGCTCATGCCGCTGTTGAGCGGCTCGAGTGCTTCGTCTTTTCCAGTGACGATGAAGCCGCGCTGTCCGGTCTCGATATTCACCAGGCTAGTCAGGATAGCGTCAACCGCAATGATCACGTTATAGGTATGCTTGTTCCAGAGCACGCTGGCAGAGACATTCTTGAAGTTGACATGGGAAATCGTCTGCAGGACCAGCAGGATTGCCAGGATGGTGCCAAAGCCTCCATATAAAAGCGTACGAACACGCAGATTCGCTAAATTCATATTATTCGATCATTCTTGTTGATTGTCTGACAGCAACTCTGCTGCGCCAAGGCGTCCCGTTGTCAAACACGCCAGAAGCCTGGCGCATTGGCAACGTACCCATAGCGCATAATGCTTCAGTAGTGTTCTACACTGCAATATCCATATTGCAACAATGCAATAGTTGCACGCCGGCAAGGCCTTGCTTGAAGAAGGCGCGATTCAGAAATATTTCTCAATTGCTCGCCCAGAGTGTTTGTTCGGGATGCAGCGCACGACGGCGCAGACGCGAGCAGCCTGATGGAAGGCGAGTACCACAAGCTCTACGGCTCGGCGGGTTGATGATGGTGAACGAGGTGCACGGCAAGACCCAGACGAAGCAGTGATCCACCCGGCCGGGCGGCCTGCTAGAACAAGTCGAGCTGTCCCGCTCCGCTCCCACTTGCCTTGCCGGAGGCCGGCGACAGGCGCGGCGGCACCACCAGCGGCTTGCGGAACTGCGCCCCATCCAGCCTGCCGAAGCGCCCACGGAACTCTCCCAGGCCCAGCCGGTCGACCGTCTTCGAAAACCGCTGCCGGATCAGGTCCGCCCACACGCCCTCCCCCTGCATGCGCTTGCTGAAGTCGCTGTCGTAGTCCTTGCCGCCGCGCAGGTCGCGGATGCGGTTCATCACGCGCTGGGCCCGGTCCGGGAAATGGGCCTGCAGCCACTCCTGGAACAGCGGATTGACTTCCCAGGGCAGCCGCAACACCGTGTAGTGCGCGCCGATGGCCCCGGCATCGCGTGCCGCCTCCAGGATGCGTTCGATCTCCGGTTCGGTGACGAAAGGAATGATGGGCGCCACGCTCACGCTCACCGGAATGCCGGCCTCGGTGAGCGTGCGGATGGTGCGCAGCCGGCGCGCCGGCGCCGCGGCGCGCGGCTCGAGCGTGCGTGAGATGGCCGGGTCGAGCGTGGTGAGGGTGATCGCGGCGCAGGCCTGGCTTTTCTCGGCCATCGGCGCGATCAGGTCGATGTCGCGCTCGATGAGGGAGGACTTGGTGATGAGCCCGACCGGATGCCGGCATTCGCTCAGCACTTCGAGCACCTGGCGCGTCAGGCGAAGTTCGCGCTCGCATGGCTGATACGCGTCGGTGTTGACGCCGATGGCGATGTGTTCGGGCACGTAGCCGGGCCGGGCGAGCTCGCGCCGCAGCAGTTCGGCCGCGTTCACCTTGGCGAACAGGCGGCTTTCGAAGTCGAGCCCGGGCGACAGGCCGAGGTAGCTGTGGCTCGGCCGGGCGAAGCAGTAAATGCAGCCGAACCTTATCATTGAACGCTCCGCTAGACAAAATCTGTTCCTATCGACTATTCCCTTTTTTAATCAAAGACTTATAAAACGTCTAAGAACATATCGATAGACGTTTCTATCGGTGGGCCTGTGTCTAACAGCTAGCACAAACGTTGTAGCGTTGTTAAAAAAACATTCCGAGTTAACGGCCCGCCCGAACCGCTCGTATCCAGATTCTTGTCTCTTGCGTAGGGAGACGGATCAGCTCTACAGGACGATGTAACTAAACGATTGCGCCCTTCATTCCTCACTTTGATCAACTATCTGTTCCGTTAATACAATTAGCTCACTTGCTTTTTTGTTCACAGCATTGGCAAGCTTGAACACTACTCGGACTGTTGGTTGCCGCTCGCCACGCTCAATCATTCCAATGTAGATTCGTTCGACGCCGGCTGCATGAGCGACTTGCTCTTGCGTGAGACATGCTTCCTTACGGACCTTACGCAACATCTTTCCAAAAGCTAGACCAGGATCCAAGGACTTCTCCTAAACGTTGTTTGGAGAAATCATCGCTGTGCTGTATCATCAAGTCTTCATACTATAGTTATCTTCTTGGATACGTACGTCTTCGTCCTGCGCGCCGCGACACAAATGACGTGCTAGCCAATCGTTGTCTGGTTTTTCAAATAGCGTTTTTTAATTGTTTTGTCCGGTGCTTCAGCAGCCATCGAGTTTCCGCAATGGCTTTGTTGCATAAATCAATTGAGCGCGTAGTACCCCAAACCCCAGACGGATTTACGGCATGGTCACCGCTACGGTCGTGGGCGTGCCCAAGCGCGTGAAGCGATTGAGGATGGCGGCAC
>NZ_JBKBOV010000063.1:0-17062 GCF_046293535.1 Massilia sp.
CTTGAATTCTGCCGTGTGCACCTTGCGTTTCTTTGCTTCACCCATTTGCTGTCATCCTTTCGCGGACAACAGCTTAAACTACCCCGTGGTCGCTGTCTCAAAAGGTGGATCCACTATAGGTGTCGCGGAAGGGCAGAGTGATGGTGGGCTTGCCACTTACCAGCTTATCGTCCGTGATGCGTTCTCGCTGCTGGGGGAGACTTGCAACACTCGTGTATTTCGCAACGCGAACGAAGTCGATATCACTGACATCATCTTGCGTGAGTGGTGCCGCGCTAATCCGGTTGCTGCGCGCGCATTTCGCTTCGAACTACGCAACTTGAAGAAATACCCACCGCGCGAATTCACTATGCAGTACAACGAATCTGATGCGGCGTTCCTGCACCGCCTTTGGAAGCGGCGGGGTATCGGATGGTTTATTGAGGCTGGAAAGGCAACTGGCCAGGGCAGCGACGAAACACCAGTTCACACGCTTGTATTGTTCGACGATCCAGCGTCCATCAAGGAGAATGCGGCGGGTCCAGCACGCTACCATCGGGACCACGCTACGGAAGAACGCGACAGCATCACTGCTTGGCATGCAGTGCGAAAGATGACCGCTGGCCGCGTTAGCCGGCACAGCTGGGATTATGCACAGGCCTGGTCGATGAGCGGCGAGGAGACGAGCCTGAACAACCAAGGCCAGCTCGGCAACCAGTTTGCCGCTACTTTAGACGAGTATCTTGTCGACTCTCCACATGCCGGTGATGATGCCCGAGACTACCGGTCGCTAGTAGTGCTGCGCATGCAGCGAAAGGAATACGAAGCCAAATTCTTCCAAGGAGAGAGCGGTGATCGCGAGATGCGGGTCGGCCAATGGCGGCGCGTGGACGGCCATCCCGAGATTGACGTCCATCCACCGCACGACCGGGAATTCGTGTGCACCGAACTGCATGTCAAAGCTGAGAACAATCTTCCGAAGACGTTGGACGATCAAGTTCACCGACTGTTTGCCCTGGGACAATGACCGTCCGGGACTACTAAGGGCTAACGACGAACGCGGCATGCGTTACACGAACCGTTTTACATGCGTGCGACGAGGAATCCCGATTGTGCCCCCGTATGATGCACGCACTGAACTGCCTCGCACGGAACCGCAAACAGCGATCGTCGTAGGTCCCATTAATCACGAGATCCATTGCGATGCGATGGGACGGGTTAAAGTCCGTTTTCCCGCATGCCGGCCGCAAGACCATGAGCATGCACAAGGGGCAGGGGCATCAGATAGTGATCGCGACTCGGCCTGGATTCGAGTTGCCTCTGGGTGGGCAAGTAACAGGCATGGCGCGATTTCCCTGCCGCGCGTAGGAGACGAAGTCCTTGTCATTTTTCTTGGGGGCGACCCCGACAAGCCGTTGATCATCGGGAGCGTCCACGGAGTCAATACGCCGCCGCCAGCCTTTAGCCATATCAGCCGCCTGCCGGGGGACAAACATTTATCCGGGATCGTCAGCAAGGAGGGAGGTTCGTGCCGCTCCAACCAACTGCGAATGGATGACACCCCTGGTCAGATCAGTGCTCAACTGGAGAGCGAGCACGGACACAGCCAACTCAACCTTGGCTACCTGACCCATCCGCGGCATGAGGGTAAAGCCGAGCCGCGCGGCGAAGGGGCTGAGCTACGTACGGACGCCGCATTGTCGCTGCGAGGAGGACAGGGCGTACTCATTAGTGCAGACGCGTCATTACGAGCCGCAGGGCGCCAGCTCGATCGTGATGGACTATCTGGCTTGGCCGAAGCGCTCGTCAACATACAAAAACAGGTAGCCCAACTGGCCAAGACTCATGAGAGCGACGCTGCGACCGATGAGTCGCTTGCACAGGTGTGCGGCCACCTGAAGCAATGGGAGCAGGGTAGTAACACCGCTGGGGCGGCGGCAGGGACAGCGGGAGGCCAGCCGATCGTCGCGGTCGAAGCGCCGGCTGGCATGCTGCTGGGCAGCCGGGCTGGAATTTCGATCGGCGCTCAGACAAATGTGGATGTCATCAGTGTTGGTAACACACAAGTTTCGTCGGGGCGAAAGCTGATCCTTCATGCGTTGCATAGCATCAGTATCTTCGCTCATGCGCTCGGAGCGAAGCTCACTGCTGCCAAGGGGAAGGTCGAGGTCCAAGCGCATGAAGACAATGTCGAAATTACTTCGGCAAAACGCATTGTCCTTGTCGCGTCCGAGGAAATTGTCATGCAGGCACCGCAAATCACTCTGGTCTCTAGAGGGGCGCAGGCGACATTTGGCGGCGGTGGCATTACCCATCAATGCACTGGCAGCTTCTTGGTAAAGTCTGCCAAAGCCGAGTTTCCTGGTGCTGGCGATGGCGAGCCAATAGCCATGCGACTGCCGGAGAGCGCAGTCGCGCACGACCAGCGGGTTCGAATGGTTGACCTTACGACTGGAGAGCCGCTGGCCAACCAGCGCTATCGAGCGACGATGGAAGATGGTCAGATCCTAGAAGGTCAGACCGACGCCGAAGGCGTCACGCAAATACTCAAGTCCGAGATCCCGTTCGGTCATTTCACTATCGAGGCGCTCTACGACTGATTTTGTTTGAATTAAAACGGCTACATGGCGGAGTGGACATGGCAGATGGCAAGCTAACGGGTTACAAGCTCCCGGTTAATCCAGGGCAGCAACAAGGTACTATCGCGCAAGGATTCGTCACTCCCAAGCAAGACCGCGTTCCGCAGATGCAAAGCATTCCGCCTAAACGCGTGCTGCCAATCATATTCATACCTGGGATCATGGGGTCGAACTTGCGGATGAGTACTGCCCGGCAGCAGCGCTTAGGTACCAAAAACAATATTGCGTGGCGACCGGACAATCTCAATGTAACGATCCGCCAGTCCGACGATAGTGCCAGCGAGAGACAACTGCGTTTAGATCCTAAAACTACAGAAGTCGATATCTATGATCCGCAAAGGAACCCAACTGGAGACCCGAATGAAACGGCTGACCAGAGAAACGACTCGGTACACTTCTCTGCAGTCTACAACCCATTCAAGCGTCTCGATGGTCCTCTGTTGCAGAATGATCATCCCGGCACCCCATGTCCAAAAACAAAAAGCCAGAAGGCGCGCGAGCGTGGGTGGGGAGAGATTTACTTCAGCAGCTACAGCCAAATTCTTTCTCTTTGCGAAGTTCGATTAAATGCCGCCTTTTCAAACGGAAGTTTAGATACCTATTTGAGCAAGTTTGTAGCAGGTGTTTCTCCATTAAAATGGCAAGCGCATTCAACACCGATTTTGAAAGAGCTCGACAAAAAGACGATTCGTGACACGGTTAAAGGTTGTTGGTTCCCAGTTCATGCAATGGGTTATAACTGGTTACAAAGTAACGCAGTGGCGGGTATAACGATAGCTAAGCGGATCACGGCACTAATGGCGAGTTATCTAGAGCAAGGTTTTGAATGTGAAAAAGTTATTTTGGTTACTCACTCAATGGGAGGGTTGGTAGCGCGTGCGGTACTCCACCCGGATATAGGGAACCTTAATAGCAAAGTGTTGGGGGTAGTACATGGCGTGATGCCAGCCATAGGAGCCGGTACTGCTTACAAGCGCATACGTTGCGGATTCGAAGGCAATGGTATAGGCGCAAAAATATTAGGTCGGATCGGACCAGATGTTACTGCAGTGCTTGCCAACGCCCAAGGCGGATTGGAATTGCTGCCAAATCAGGCCTACGGTAATCATTGGCTGCAAGCTAAGCAGAAGGGAAATTTGCTTATGAGCTTGCCAGAGAACGGTGATCCTTACGAAGAGATTTATAAGGTACGTGGAAAATGGTATGGCCTACTGCGAGAGGAGTGGCTTAATCCGGCAAGAGAACCGGAGGCTGGTTTTGAGAAGACGTGTGCTCTACTGGACAGGGCAAGAAATTTTCACAATATGATTGCCGATACTTATCATGATCAAAGTTACGCACATTACGGTGCCGACCCTGCGGGCCCTGCTTGGCATAAGGTCGTTTGGCAGATTGATGAGGGTGCAAGAGTACAAGATATAAGGCGGCTCAAGATTAGTGCTGATAGCGAAAAAGGGAAGCTAGCTTTGGTTGATCCGACCCTATCAATTGGGACGGGAAAAGTTTCTACCTTAGTCGGGGCAACTCTACTCGATCCTGTGGAACCTAGAGATCAAACAGTACCGCTACATTCTGCGGACGCGCAACTTCGAAGCGGTAAATTTAAGGGAATTTTCCGCCAAATAGGATATGAGCATCAGGCAAGCTATGCCGATTCAGCGGTGCTCGCCGCTACACTCTATAGTTTGTTTCAAATTGCCTCGACAATGAAATGGACAAAATAATGAGAACAATCGACTCTAAGGCACGCCGAGCGTTCTTTGTAACGGTTTTAATAGTTTCAGCTCTACTTAGTGGATGTCAGCGTGACACTAAATTTTCGGAACGGAACTCTATGACTACCTTATCTTCCCGATTGGAGCCACTGTTCGAGAAGACGCGGACCGTGTGTTTTGGCCGCTTTGTGATGCACGTGCCTTCGACGGCGGTCGTCGTCTATGGGCCCGCCCAGGTAGGAACATCCATCGAATATTTTGCCGGACAGGGTGATAAAGTGGCTGAACACTTGTCTGCACGTTTGGCGGAAGTCGAGAACGAGCGCCAATTTCTGCTCAAGACGGATATTCCTCGACTGCCTTTATTTGGGAAAGTAATCGATGGCGTGAGACCAGGGCAGAAAATCGTGTTCGGCTCAAAAGATCAAGTTGGTTATGCCGTTCATTCTTTTATTCCGGCAGGAGAAGACCTATTTGTTCAGTATATTGATTCAATCCTTCCTGATAACGAGATCGTTACCAACTTTAATGCAATAGCAAGCCATCTTCGACCACGTGCGCAAGACGAGATACCTGCTGAGCCGGGATCGTGTATAGAAGGGGGCTTTATCCCGCTCGAACAAGAGTACGAACGGGCGACAGTCGGTATCCGGTTGCAAGAATTCCCCGACGTGCATATCTCTGTCGATGTTCATAAGAACCAAGAGTTTTTGGCAAATAGGAGTAGTCCGAGTATCTTGCGAGAGCAGGCAAGGCTAGCAGCTGAAGATGCTGGTCTAGGGGCAGTCTTCGCACGTGCGAAAATATTGCGTCAGGGAGCGCTTCAACTAGAAGGATGGAAGGGTGAGGAGATGGCGCTAGTGACGCCCGTCTACAAAGACGATAAGGCAGTACATGAGTTCCGGTTTCATAGCGCAGGGGCCGTGCATGATTCCTTGCAACCTGAGCTTGATATCCGGCTTGACTCGGGGGTAAAAGACAACCGCAAGGCCAGCGTCAACCCGAGTATAACGGATGAGGAAGCGCTGGCGCTGTGGGATAAACTGATCAGCACAATCCGCGTCCGTCGGCCGAGCGACGCCACAGCAACCACGGCCGCAACGCGGCAGACACCGCTCGGGAGTGTGGCCCGTACAGGTGAAATCTGTCCCCAAACTGGGTGGTGGGAATGCACTGAAAGTAAAAGCACCGATCGCCACGCTAAGCGCTTGCTCAGGGCCGGTGAGCCCGTGCCCCATGCCCAGTTGGATAGCAAGTCGGGGCTCTGGCAAAGATTTTTTGGGGAGCGAAAGCGCCACATGCCAGCCGTATGGAAGCTCGTCGGTTTCGACGAGCAGAACGTGTGATGGTTCTTTCGGACGATCCGCTTACCCTACGGGGCACGCATAGAAATCATTATTTACCCGAGCGGCTGGAACCAAGGTTACAGAGGACGGCAGTTAGCAGGCAAACACTAGCCTAGGTTAGCGTAACCGTAGGCTCCCTCCGAAATGAATAGTGTGCCATTGACGGCGCTAGTCGGTAGTGACACTACGAAAGGCAATCATGCGCAATATCGCTCGTCTGAACGATCCGACGAGTCACGGCGGTAGCGTAGTCACTGTAGCTGCCACCCATTTCACGGTTGGCGGCATTGCTGTGGCTCGGGTTGGCGACAAATGCACTTGTCCACTCCATGGGGACGGTACTATTACCGAGGGTGATCCAAATCACACCATTGGCGGTATTCCCGTTGCGTACGACGGTCATCGGACTAGTTGCGGCGCGACATTGACAGCGACCGTCACCAATTTTGGGCGGATTTGATTCTCAATAAGTGCAGTACAGTCGCCGTCGCACGAAGGGTGACCAAAGCGTGCGCGGCACAGCTATGCGCAGTGAACAGGTTTAGCGTTACATTTGTGCGGCGAACCAGCTGGATCTATTCACGATCAAAGACGTGACGCTGCCATATAGGTTAGTGGACATGTATTTCACGAGAATTTCCTCGTGCCCTCTAGCTTGACAGTAATTTATTTTTGCTTTGATATCGTCTCGACATCCGCGCCTCGATATCCTCAGACAGCTTCTTCATGTATCCCTTGCCACGCTCCGCCTCAATCCCCGCCAGAGTGGCCGAATTGAACTCATCACGGTACTTCTCGAATTCGGCTTCGTAGACGTCTCCGGTCACTACCCACTCGATGCCGTGCTGCGCATACAAGCGCCAACGTTCGTCGGCATCCCTGCCCGGCGGTGGTCCTGGGACGAGAAAAGCAGGAGTCTTGTTCGCCAAGCAAAGCCTGGCCATCGTCGCCGCATTCTTCTTGTCGGCCGGAATTCCTTCGCGTAGAACGCGCAAGTCCCTGCAAGGAACCCGGTCGCGGGGGGCTCGCAAATCCGTCACGCTGAGGCATGCGAGGCGCGTGTCGAAATCGGCGGGCGTACCTGCCCAGCAATGTGCGGCGGCAGGAAGCTTCTTGAATCCGAAGCTGCCTTTGTCCAGTGCATCCGCGAGCTGCAGCATGGATTTGCGGCGGCCGCTCGTCGCCGCCCGGAGCAAGAAGTGGACTCCCTCGGAGCGCTCGGCTTTTTTTACACGCGCACGTGGGTCAAGCAGCAGTTCGGCAAGGTGTTCCTGTTTTTCGGCATCTCCAGCCCATGCGTCGATTTTCCAGGCCAGGAGTGTGTCGGCATCTACCGTGCGTAGCGAGGGCTTGCCGGAATTCGACTCCGTAGCGGCGCGCGCCTCACAAGCCAGGATGCCGATCAGGATTCCTGCAAGGAGTCTTGTTTTCGCTTTCAATGTCGCCTCGCAGATGTGCCTACATGACTACATGTCTTGATCACCAGCTGAGCTCGCCTTCCGGCTCCGCAGCCAATCGCGCCCGCCGGCGTTCAGCGCTTTCGCGATCACCTCGGCCGGCAAGCTGTACACCGTCGCCCAGGTCGCGCGCCCGTCCGCCCTATTCGACGGAAAGCTCTCGGTCTCGATCGGCCAGTGGTACTTGCGCTTGAGCGCGCGGACGATGGCGGCCAGGGTGATGCGGCCGCGCAGCGGCTCGCTACCCAGCTGGTCTTCGTTCGACAGCAGCACGGCGAGCACGGCGCCGCGTGCGGTATTCGGTCCGGGGAAGATGGGCGTCTTTTTGGGCATGGGACGATTGTAGCCCGAGCTCAAGGAAGCGGATGCAAGCTGCCATCCTTCCTGAGCTCGTAGCTCGCGAAGTCGCGCGCCAGGGCCAGGGTGCCGGTGTAGTACTCACGCGCCTCGCGCTCGATGTCGTCCAGCGTCAGGACATTGGCGTTTCCCTCATCGCCCTGCCTGGGGTCCAGGTAGCGCGGGCTGAAGTGGGTCAGGATCAGGTTCGGCACCGAGGCCTGCTGCGCCACGCGCGCCACCATCGCGGCCGAGCTGTGCTGCGGCCCCGGCCCCACCTTGCGCAGGATCGCTTCCGTATAGGTCGCCTCGTGCACCAGCACGTCCGCGCTTGCCGCGTCAAGCGCCAGCAGCTCGGGCGTATCGTTGTCGCCCCCGATGATCACCTTGCGCGACCTGCGCGGCGGCAGCAGGAACTGCTCTGCCACCACGGCGCGGCCATCGTCCAGCACCACGTTGCGCCCCTGCTGGATCTCGCCCCAGGCCGGGCCGGACGGAATGCCCCCGGCCTTCAGCTTGCCGATGTCGAGTTTGCGCTCCACCGCCGCCTCCGTGAAGCTGTAGGCATACGAATCGATCCGGTGCGAGAGCCGGGTGGCGCGCACCCGCAGGTCGGGCAGGACGTCGGTGTGCGCCAGGTCCGCGATCGCCACCCAGTCGATGGGGTAGGGCAGGGTCAGCTGCGTCGCTTCCATGATGCACTCGATCATCCCGCGCAGCGGCGGCGGTCCGACGATGCGCAATGCTTCCGTGCGGCCGAGCATGCCGGCGCTGGCCAGCAGGCCGGGCAGGCCGTAGCAGTGGTCGCCGTGCAGGTGGGTGATGAAGATCGCGCGCAGGCTCATCGGCGACAAGTTCGTGCGCAGCAGGCGGTGCTGCGTGCCTTCCGCGCAGTCGACCAGCGACCAGTGCCGGGCGCCGCGCGTGCGAATCGCGATCGCCGTCATGTTGCGCGACCGGGTCGGTACGCCGGACGAGGTGCCGAGGAACTGAATTTCCATGTGCTGGGCCTTGACTGATGAGGCTTTCATTATCCGCGATCGCCTGCAATCCGCCATGTCTTTGATCGCGCTCAATGCCTTCCCCATGTGCGATGGACTAGCCCCATGAATTTGCGGTCTGACCCTTTGGACGGCCGCCGTGGCGCGGCTGCCATTCGATCCATCACGAGGAGACATCATGCGCAGCTACCATTTACTTGTCGCGGCCGCCTTGCTGCTGGCCGCGCCGCTTGCGGCCGCCGCCCAGTGCAGCCCGCAGGGCAAGGTCAACATCACCGCCCAGCGCGAGGCCATGGGTGCGCCCAGTGGGCGCATTTCCACCGGCACCCAGTTGGCCGACGAAGTCGCCGGCAGCTACGCCCTGTCCAACGGCCATCGGCTCGACCTGATCCACCTGGACCAGCGGCTCATCGCCGAGTTCGACAAGCGGAGGCGCGTGCAGCTGGAAGAGGTCGGCCCGCACCTGTTCGCGTCGCGCTCGGGCGACGTGGAGATGGCCTGGATGCCGGGCCAGCGCGCCGACACCATCCTGCTGAGCTATCCGGCCGATGACCAGGGGCGGCTCAGGCGCAGTTGCTCCTGAACGCGACGGGAGACCGCTAGCCTTGCCCGGGGCGGCGGTCGAGGCGCAGGGTCGGCAGGAAGCGCCACAGGTAAATGCTGACGCCGGCGCCCGTGAGCGCCAGCAGGACGGGAATCAGGGGACTGTCGAAGCGGCGCATCGCCAGCAGCAGCGAACACCACAGCATGGTCGTGGCGAGGATCTTGGCCTTCAGCGGGATGCCGCGGCCGGCTTCGAAATTGCGCAGGTATTCGCCGAATACGCGGTGCGACAGCAGCCAGCGGTGCAGGCGATCCGAACCCCGCGCGAAGCACCAGGAGGCCAGCAGCAGGAAGGGCGTGGTCGGCAGCAGGGGCAGGAACAGCCCGAGAAAGCCCAGCGCCAGCGCCAGCACGCCTGCCGCGTTATAAAACGGTTTCATGCTGTCACTCTAGCATGCGTCAAGACAGGCCGCGCACCGATCTGTTGATGAAATATTATTTCATTCCGATGTTCTGTATGAAATATCCTTTCTTCGCAAAGGATGGTGCTTAAAATCGTCATATTTTAAGTCAACAGTAAGTGCTCGCAGGAAACTGTATGTATAATGGATGCGTTCACGACGGGCGCGATCCATGAATTTTGCGGGCGCGAGCAAGACGCCCGGCTTCGCCTCCATCTGCCAGCTAGCGATTGCCGCACTCCGTCGTCCATGACCACGTCTTCCCCCACCAACAAGTCCTCGTTGCGCGCGCGCCTGGCGAACCTGTTTCGTCCGCGGGTGCTGCGCGACCTCGCCATCTACCTGGCCCTCATGCTGCCCGTGGTTTGGGGGCTGGTGGCGGTGGAGCAGGCGCGCTTCGCCTCGATCGCCCAGGCCGGCAGCATGCGCGACCTGCGCAACTACGCGCATGTCTTCGCCGAGGAGGTGCGCGCCACCGTCGGCATCGTCGACCTGTCGTTGATCCAGCTGCGCTCCACCTGGCAGCGCGACCGCGACGGCTTCACCCGGATGGTGGGCGAGAACGCGCGCTACCTGCGCCAGCGGGTGCCGATGTTCATCACCGTGCTCGACGCGAACGGGAAGATCGCCTACACCAATGCCGGCCCCTCGCACACCGGGCTGGACCTGAGCGACGCGCCCGGCTACCGGGCCCACCTCGACATCGGCGACGACCGCATCCACGTCAGCCGGCCGGTGATCTGCAGGCTCACCGATGCCTGGGCGGTGCAGTTCAGCCGCCCGATCCGCGACGCGCAGGGACGGCTGCAGGGTGTGATCATCGCCGCAGTCTCGCCCGACTACTTCGTGCGCTTTTACGAGGACATCGACCTGGGGCCCCAGGCCTCGGTGTTGCTGATCCGCACCGACGGCGCCGTGATCGCGCGCAGCATCCGCGGCAGCGCCAGCCATGGCATGGGCGTGGTCCTGAAGGACAACCCGGATCCGCCGAACGGACCGCTGACGGGCAGCACGCGCCGGGCCAGCCAGTTCGACGGGATCGAGCGCTTCTATGCCTGGCACAAGCTGCCCGACTACGGCATGGCGGTGGCGGTCGGCGAAGCCGTGCAGGATGCCCAGGCGCGCTTCGCCCAGCAGCGCGATGCCCTGGTCTGGGTCGGCGCGGCCGTGTCCTTCGTGCTCACCCTGCTGGGCTGGGCGGCGCTCGGCGCCACCGAGCGCCGCCGCCGCGCCCTCAAGGCGCTGGCCGCCGCCGAGGCGCGCTGGAAGCTGGCGCTCACCGCCACCGGCGACGGTGTGTGGGACTGCGACGTCGTCACCGGCCTGGCCACGCTGTCGGCGCGCGCCCAGATGATCCTTGATACCGAGCGCGCGGTGATCTCGTGGTACGGCAGCGCGCTCGACGCCATCGTCCACCACGAAGACCTGCCGCAGTTGCGCGCCCAGTTGCGCAGCCACCTGGCCGGACGCAGCCCGGACTTCGCGGCCGAGTTCCGGGTGCGCAAGCGCAATGGCGAGTGGAGCTGGATCGATGCGCGCGGCACCGTCAGCGAACGCGACGAGCTGGGCCAGCCGATGCGCATGGTGGGTACCTTCTCCAACATCGACGCGCGCAAGCTCGAAGAAGCGCGCATGCGCCGCATGGCGCACGAGGATGCGCTGACCGGCCTGCCGAACCGCGTGCTGCTGGGCGACCGCCTGCGCCAGGCGATCCGCACGGCCAGCCGGGACGGGCACAAGGTGGCGCTGATCTACTTCGACCTCGACAAGTTCAAGCCGGTCAACGACACCCACGGCCACGCGGCGGGCGACCGGCTGCTGCAGCTGGTGGCGCGGCGCCTGCGCGCCGGCCTGCGCGAAGCCGACACCCTGGCCCGCGTCGGCGGCGACGAATTCGTGGTGCTGCTGCCGCGCTGCGCGAGCCTGCTCGATGCCGGCAAGGTGGCGGAGAACATCCTGTTCCAGCTGAACCAGCCTTTCGAGGACGGCGGCCTGGTGCACCGCATCTCGGGCAGCCTGGGCATCGCGCTGTTCCCGGACGACGGCACGGATGCCGAGGACCTGCTGCGGGCGGCCGACCTGGCCATGTACGACGCCAAGTCGCATGGACGTAGCCGGGTCATGGGCGCCAGTGGCGCGCATGACGGCGCGCACAAGGTCGAACCGACGCTACGCTGATCAGCCCATACACGAACTCCTGGTGTCAGCCCGTCGTTCCGGCGCAGGCCGGAACCCAATTCTGCATGCGTAGCGGCTGCTTAACACGCTTGGGCCCCGGCCTTCGCCGGGGCGACGGACTGATTGCCGACGCTCCCTTCAGCGCACCGGCGCCGCCACCTCGATCTGGAAGCCGCTCGCCGGCATGGTCGGCATGCGCGCCAGGCTGACGCTCAGGTCCTGGCGCGGCACCGTGTACACCACTTCCGAGGCCAGCAGGTGCAGCGCCGTTTTCAGCAGGTCGACCGTCATCGCTTCGCCGGGGCAGCGGTGCCCCGTCAGGTAGTCGCCGCCGCCTTGCGCGACCAGGTCGAAGCCGTCGCCCTGCCAGCCCATGAAGCGCTCCGGCCTGAAGCGCTGTGGCTCCGGCCACAGCCGCGGGTCGTGGTTGGTGCCGTACATGTCGAACAGCACCCAGGTGCCTTCGGCGAAGTGCAGGCCGCGCCAGTCGAAGGCGTCCAGCACCCGCGCGCCGACCGCCGGGAAGAAGGGGTAGAAGCGCCGCACCTCCTGGGCGAACGCGGTGAGCGTGGCCTCGTCGCCGGTGGCGAGGCGCGCGCGCCACTCGGGGTACTCGTGCATCGCCAGGGCGCCGAACGCGATGAAGCGCGCCACCGCGACCACCGGGCGCAGCACGTTGATCAGTTCGTTGGCGGCGACGTCGGCCCCCAGCTGCCGTTCGTCGCGGTCGCGGTGGCGGGCGATCACGGCCAGCGGGCTGCCGGGCTCCGGCGCCAGCTGCCCGGCGCGCACCGCCTCGACCAGGCCCCTGGCCCAGGCCTCGGTGCGGCCGCGCAGCAGCAGGCCTTGCATGGTGCGCCGGAACACGGTGCCGGCGCCGTCGATCATCGCGGAGAATTCCTGCGTCAGGCGCGCATGGTCGACCTGCGGGGACGGGATGCCGGCCCAGCGGCATGCGGCGGCGCACAGCACGCTTTCCGCCTCGTCGAACAGGCGCACGCGGCGCCGCGCCGGCCAGCCGCCGACCCGGGCGCGCCATTCTTCCTGCGCGATCGTCGCCATGCGCGCGCGGTCGCTTGGCGTCTGCAGCGACATCATCATCGCCTTGCGGTGGCGGTGGTCTTCGCCGTCGAGGGTCTGGGCGCTGCCGGCGTCCTGCAGCAGCATCAGGGTGCTCGGCGGGATCGCGCCGCGCCGCGTGAAACGGCCCGGCTGCCAGAACATGCGCGCGGCCTCGTGGCCGCTCACGCAGACCGCGCGCCGGCCCAGCAGGCGGGTGGTGAAGACGTCGGTGTCGAGTTCGGCGCAGCGGCGCTGGAAGAAGGTGTAGCCTTCGCGCAGGAAGGCGAGGGTGCTGTCGGCGGCGGTGGTGTGGGGCACGCCCTGCGCGACCGGAAGTTGAAGGGACTGATTGTCGGAAAAAGACACTCGGGCCTCCTGGACGGGGTTCAGGCGGCCCAATGTAGCACGCGCCCAAAGCGCGCACGATTCGCGTATCGTTCAGGCCACGGCGACTGGCGCGGTGGCCATGTGCCGCGGCAAATAGATCGTCACGGTGGTGCCCTTGCCCGGCTCGCTCGCCAGGCGGATGTCGCCGCCGCTCTGGCGCGCGAAGCCGTGCGCCATCGACAGGCCCAGGCCGGTGCCCTTGCCCTCGGGCTTGGTGGTGAAGAAGGGCTCGAAGGCGTGTTCCATCACCTCGTGCGGCATGCCGTGGCCGCTGTCGGCGACCGCCACCGTCACGTAGTCGCCCGGCGCCAGCTCGGCGTCGTTTTCCACCTGCGCGTTACCGAGTTCCAGCACGATGCGGCCCTGGCCGTCCATCGCGTCGCGCGCATTGATCACCAGGTTGAGCAGCACGTTCTCGAGCTGGTTCGGGTCCACCAGCACCGGCCACAGGCCGGGCGGGATGCGCTTTTCCAGCGTGATCTGGTCGCCTGCGGCGCGCAGCACCAGGCTGTCCATGCGCTCGAGCAGCTGGTCGACATGCACTTCGAGCGGGTGCAGCGGCTGGCGCCGCGCGAAGGCGAGCAGCTGGCCGGCCAGCTTGGCGCCGCGCTCGACCGCGTCGAGGATGCTGAGCAGGCGCTTGCGGTGGCTGGCGTCGGCGCGCAGGATCAGCTGCACGTTGGCGCTGATGATGTGCAGGATGTTGTTGAAGTCGTGCGCCACGCCGCCGGTGAGCTTGCCCACCGCTTCCAGCTTCTGGGCCCTGGCCAGGGCCTGGCGCGCCTCGATCAGGCCCTGCTGGCGCTGCTGCTCGCGCGCTTCGGTTTCCTTGCGCTGCGTGATGTCGCGCACGAACGCGGTGGCGCCGTAGCCTTCGCCCGTCGGCATCGCCGCCACCGTCACCTCGGTCGGGATGCGGCGCCCGTCGCGCGCGGCGACCTGCAGTTCGGTCGGCGCGCCCAGCATCGGGCACTGCCCGTTGCGCGCGAAGGACGCGAAGCCGGCGCCGAAGGAAGCCCGGCTTTCCTCGGGCAGCAGCTCTTCCACCCGGCGGCCGATGGCCTGGTCCGCGCTCCAGCCGAACAGGCGGCTGGCCTGGGCGTTCCAGTCGGTGATGCAGCCGCGCGCATCGACGGCAACAAAAGCGTCGGGCGCGTTCTCGAGGATGACCTGGATGCGTTTCTGCTCGCTGGCGATGCGGTCGTGCGACTCGCGCAGTTCCAGCGTCATGCCATGCGCCAGCTGCAGCGCGCGGCGCCGCTCGCTGGCCAGCAGCCACACCACCAGGCTGATCAGGAAGCTCAGGCCGATGCCGGTGACCGCCACCAGTTGCGGACGCGTGGTGTCGAGGCTCTTCTCGAGGGTGGCGCTGGAGCGCATGCTGATGGTCCAGGTGCGTCCGCCCGGGATGATCTGGGCGCTGGCGCGCAGGCGGGCCGGGTGGTCTGACACGTTCGGCGAGCGGTACAGCAAGGTGGCGGCGCCGGCCGGATCGCCGTCGTGGATCTCGACTTCGAGGTCGGTCGAGTGGGCGCCGCCCAGCCCTTTCATCAGGTCGTCCATGCGGAAGGGGGCGTAGACCCAGCCGACGATGGCGCGGCGGCGCTGGTCGACGGTGCCGGCCAGCTCGCCGTCGCGGTACACCGGCAGGTACATCAGGGTGCCGGCCTGCTGGCGGCCCGGCCCCTCGTGCCCCACCTCTTCCTGGACCAGCACCACCTTGCCGCTCAGGGCCGCCTGGCCGGTGTCGCGCGCGCGCTCCATGGCGGCGCGGCGCACCGGTTCGCTGAACATGTCGAAGCCGAAGGCGCGCAGGTTGCGCCCGCTGAAGGGCTCGATGTGGGTGATCGCGGTATAGGTCTCGCGCGGCTCCTCGGGGCGCACCGTGTAGTCGGGATGGCCCTGGCGCCGCATGGCCGCCTCGTGCGCCGCCAGTTGCCGGTGCGGGACGATGGTGGCGATGCCGAGCGCTTCCATGCCGGGGAAGGATTGGTCCAGGCGCAGCAGCTGGTAGTACTCGGCCCAGTCGTGCCGGTCGATCTCGACCGAGCCGCGCAGGTAGCCGCGGGCGCCGCGCAGCACCTGCTCGTACACCGCCATGCGGCGGCTGACGCCGTAGGCCATGTCGCGGGTGCGGTAGTCGAAGGTTTCGAGCAGCTGCGTTTCGGCGCTGCGCTTGGCGCTGCTCCAGGCGCTGAACGTGACCAGGAGGGTCACCAGCAGCACCAGCAGGGCCAGCAGCAGCGGCATCTGTCCGGAACCGGGCAGGGGAATGCGGCTGGGCTGGACGGATGGCTGGGGCTGCGGCATGTGGTCGTACGCGCGAAGGGCGCCGTGGGGCAGGTTGATCGGAAACGCGCGGAAGCAGGTAGGATACGCATCCTTGCTGTGTTGAGGCGCACGCCATCCTGCGCATGCAGCAATACGTATTATCTCCTAAAATTGACTTGATGCAACATTGCGACCGTTTGGGCTTCCTCGTTTTACCTTCCCACTATGCAATTGCCTGAACCGCGAGCATTCCTGCGGCGGCACTGGCCGCTTGCGACCCTGGTCGGCGGCGCGCTGCTGGCGCTGCTGTGGGGCATGCTGTGGCCGGTGCGGGGCGACAGCCACGAACTGGCGCTGGAAGTGCGGCGCGGCCAGGATGCGCCGGCGGTGGTGCGCCTGACCCTGGGCGTGGAAGACGTGCTGCTGCTGAGGAATGGCACCGGGGCGCCGCTGGTGTTCGGCCCGGTGCGGCTGGCGCCGGGCGGCGAGTTCCGGCTGCCGGTGGAAGAGGCCGGCGAGCGGGACATTCCCTGTCCGGCGCTGCCGGGCGGGGTGCTGCGGGTGCACGTGGTGCCGATGCCGGACCCGGGGCTGGACCGGCTGCGCTGGCGGCTGGACAGGCTCGGCCATGCGGTGCGCACCATGCCGCTGCAGGGGCCCGAATGAGGGCTCCAATCGTGCTCCCGGTTTGCCTGCGATTCTGTCATCATGGACATCATGTCCACGATTTCCATGCCCTTGTTCCCGCTCAGTACGGTGCTGTTTCCGGACGGGGTGCTGCCGCTGCAGGTGTTCGAGGTCCGCTACCTCGACATGATCAGCCGCTGCCTCACCGAAGACGCACCCTTCGGCGTGGTATTGCTCACGCATGGGCATGAAGTGCGCCAGCCCGATGGCGAGCCGGAGCGCTTCGCCGCCGCCGGCACCATCGCTTCCGTCACCGAAACCACCACCACTTCGCCCGGACTGCTGCAGGTGCTGTGCCGCGGCGGATCGCGCTTCACGGTGGTGACCGCCGAACAGCGCCTGAACGGGCTGTGGATGGCCGAGGCCGAACTGGTCGAGGACGACCACGACGTCAAGGTGCCGTCCGAACTGCAGGGCGCGTCCGACGCGCTCGACCGCGTGCTGTCCTCGCTGCACGACGTACCACGCCACCGCTGGCCGGTGCAGCCGCCGTTCCGCCTCGACGACTGCGGCTGGGTGGCGAACCGGTGGTGCGAGCTGCTGCCGCTGCCCAACCAGCAGAAGCACCACATGCTCATGCTCGACAATCCCGTGATCCGCCTGGAGCTGCTGCACGACGTCCTGGACGAGCACGGTCTCATAACCTCGTAGCCGGCATGAAATTCTCCGACGACCTCCTGATCGCGTACATCCACGGTGAACTGGCCGAACCGGCGCGCGCGGCGGTCGAGCGGGCCATGCACGCCGATCCCGTGCTGGCCGCCCGCATCGCCCAGCATCGCCGCGAAAGCGGCGAACGCTCCGCCGGCCGGTCCCACATCTTCAGCGTCTCGAACGGCCACGGCGGCGGCCACCAGCAGCGCGCCCGGGCGCCAGATGGGGCCAAGGTGGTCCACCTCGACGCCATCCGCCCCGGACGCGGCGTGCCCCCGGCGGCGGCGCCCCAGCCGGACCGTGGCGACTGGACGCCGCGCCACTGGCTGGCCGTCGGCGCCGCGCT
>NZ_JBKBOV010000064.1:0-16009 GCF_046293535.1 Massilia sp.
CCGCCGGCCGCACCGCCCCCCGCCGCCGATGCCGCCGGCGCCGACGGTCTCGCGGCCAGCGGCAGCGGCGCGGCCGGCAGCACCGGTTTCGGCATCGCCGCGCCCGGCGCCCCCGCCGGCACGGCACGCGACGGCGGCACCTTGAGCCTGGCCGGCCCGCCCACCGCATGGCGCCAGAGCCTGCAGGAAGCGCTCGGCGATCGCCTGAACCTCCAGCTCGGCAAGAACGCCGAGCAGGCCGTGATCCGCCTCGATCCGCCGATGCTGGGCCGGGTCGAGATCTCGATCCGCCACGCCGGCGGCAGCCTGGAAGTAAACATCACCGCCACCCATAGCGAGGTGCTGCGCCAGCTCAATACCGTGAGCGACAACCTGCGCAACGACCTGGCCGGGCGCCAATACACGGACGTCTCGGTCAACGTGAGCCAGGCGCCGCGCGCGCAGGCTGCGCAGGCGGGCGCCGGCTTCGGCGCCGATGCGCAGGGCCGCGGCCGCCAGCAGGACCAGGACCAGGACGAGCGCGCACCTGGCGCGGCGCTGGCCGAAGCCAACCAATCCACCACCGCGTTCTCCCTCGGCGGACGCGCTTGAGTACTGAACCATGAACAGCAAAGCCAAACTGATCGCCGCCTTCTTCGGTGTCGCCCTCCTCGCCGCCGGCGCCGCCGGTGGTGCGATGTGGTACCTGGCCCCCGGCCAGGCCGGCAAGGCGGGCGCCACGGAAGCGCCAAAGAAAGCTCCGGAAAAGAAGCCGACCAAGTATGTCACCCTCGACAAGGTGATCGTCATGCTGCGCCGCGCCCCGAACGAGGCGGCGGCCCACTACCTGTCGGTCGACCTGGTGCTGGCCACCACCGTCGAGCAGGAGAAGCAAGCCAAGGAACATCTGCCGCTGCTGCGCAGCATCGTGGTGTCCGCGCTGTCCACCCACACCCTGGCCGAGGCCAACGCCATGACCGTGGACCAGTACGCCGCCCTGCTGAACCAGACCTTCAACGCCAATTATGAAAAGGAAAACCACGAGAAGCCGTTTTCCGAAGTCATGATCGGCAAGCTGATCATTGAATAAAACACGCCCAGCGGGGACATCGTGGCCTATCTAGCCGACCATGCCGACACCAATGCCGCTTCGCTGTATGGCGAGATGCCCGCCAACGCGGGCATGACGCCGGGCGAGGAGCAGCGCCACCTGCTGGCGTACGCGCCGCTGGTCAAGCGCATCGTGCGCCAGCTCAATTCGCAGGTGTCGGGCACCGTCTCGCGCGAGGACATGGAGCAGATCGGCCTGATGGGCCTGCTCGAAGCGCTGCGCCGCTACGGCACCCCGGACCAGGGCTTCGGCAGCTATGCCAGCCTGCGGGTGCGCGGCGCCATCCTGGATGAACTGCGGCGCCAGGACTGGCGCCCGCGCGCGGTGCGCCAGGACAGCCACCGCGTGCGCGACGAACTGCGCGCCCTGACCTGCAAGCTCGGCCGTGAGCCGACCGAGAAGGAAGCCGCCGCCAGCCTGGGCGTGACGCTGGAAGAATTCCGCCAGCATGTGCTGGACGACTGCGCCGAAGAGATGCTCAGCTTCGACGACGTGCTGCAGGAAGCGCTCGACCCTGCGCACAGCACGCCCGGCCCGGAAGAAGCCTACCTGGTGCGCCGCAGCCTGGAACAGGTGCTGGGCAGCCTGAACGAAAAAGAACAGCGCGTGATCCAGATGATCTACGAGTTCGAACTGAGCTACAAGGAAATCGCCGCCGTGCTCGACCTGTCGGACGCCCGCGTCTGCCAGCTCAACAAGAGCGCCCTGGCCAAGATGAAGGCGGCGCTGCAGCGCACCTGATCCGCCAACAGTCAACAAGCAGCAAGCCAACAAGAAAGGCAGTACGTCATGCAGCAATTACTCGGTATCGCGATCGTGCTCGGGGCCGTGTTCGGGGGCTTCACCCTGATGGGTGGCACCTTCGCTTCGATCTTCCACCCGATCGAACTCCTGATCATCGGCGGAGCCGCCTTCGGCGCACTCGTGCTCGGCAATCCGAAGCACGTGCTGGGCGAGATGGCGCACCAGCTGAAGAAGGTCGCGGCGCGCAAGAAGCACGATTCCGAATTCCAGCGCCAGCTGCTGCTCCTGATGTATGAACTGCTGCAGACCGCCGCCGGCGGCCTGAAGGCCCTCGATGCCCACGTCGAGGCACCGTCGGAAAGTCCGCTGTTCCAGCGCTATCCGCGCATCCTGGAAGAGCCCAAGCTGCTGGCTTTCATCGTCGACAACTTCCGTCTGATGGCCATGGGCAAGATCAACGCCCACGAACTGGAAGGCGTGCTGGAACAGGAACTGGATGCCATCCACGAAGAACTGACCCAGCCGGCGAAATCGCTGCAGAAGATCGCGGAAGCGATGCCGGGCTTCGGCATCCTGGCCGCCGTGCTGGGCATCGTGATGGCGATGTTCTCGGTGTCGGGCGGCGCCGATTCGGGCGAGATCGCCGAGAAGATCGGCGCGGCCATGGTCGGCACCTTCATCGGCATTTTCATGTGCTACGGCCTGCTGGAACCGCTGGCCAACCTGATGAAGCAGTCGGTCAATTCCGAAGCCTCGACCATGGAAACCGTGAAGGTGGTGCTGTGCACCCACGTGGCGGGCAAGCCGGCCCTGCTGGCGATCGACGCCGGGCGCCGCCTGATCCAGCTGAACACCAAGCCGAGCTTCGCCCAGCTCGAACAGTGGATCAATGCCATGGGCGGCGAGGATGAATCGCAGAACAAGCGGCGCCGCGGCACCGACCGCATGGCGGGTTGATCGTGTCGAACCTCAAAGACAAACACCACGAAGCCACCATCGTCAAGCGCGGCGGCGGCAAGCATGCGCACGACGAGCACGGCGGCGCCTGGAAAGTCGCCTTCGCCGACTTCTGCCTCGCCTTGATGGCACTCTTTCTCGTCTTGTGGCTGATTGCCTCGCGAGAACAACAGAACCTCAAGAAAATCGTGCGCGACGCCACCGACAGCGGTATGCTCGAGGGCATGGGCCACAAGCCGGCCATCGCATCCGAGCCGAGCGGCAGCATGATCGAGCGCTTCCAGCTGCCGACCGCCGGCGGCAAGGGCAGCAACGATCCGGGCGCGCCGAGCCAGCCACGCGTGGCCTACGAGTCGCCCTCCGAACTGGCGGCCCTGTCCAAGGCGCTGGGAGAAATGAGCCGGGAAGCCGGGCTCGCCGCCAACCTCGACGCCGTCGTGACGCCCTATGGCCTGCGCGTGATGCTGCACGATACCGACAACCAGGGCATGTTCATGCGCGGCAGCGCCCTGCCCACCGGCCGCTTCGTCAAGCTCTTGCGCAAGATGGGGCCGCTGTTCGCGCAGATGGAAAACCAGATGCTGATCGTCGGCCACACCGACTCGTCGCGTTTCGCCGGCCCGGACAAGGGCGGCTACTCGAACTGGGCGCTGTCGACCGACCGCGCGCTGTCGGCCCGCGCCGAACTGCTGGGCGGCGGCATGCGCAGCGAGAGCGTGCTGCAGGTGGTCGGCATGGCCGACCGCGGCCCGATCGACGCGCGGCAACCGCTGGCGGGCGTGAACCGCCGCATCGAACTGCTGATCCTGACCAGCACGCAGTCGCGCCTGGTCGCAAGCATGTTCGGCAAGCCCGGCGCCACCATCCCGCTGGGGAAGGAGGCGTCGATCGAGATGCCGGACGCGGCGGCCCTGGAAAAGCTGCGCGGCCAGTTGCCGAAATGAGGGCCAGCACATGAGCATTCAATCGAAAACCCGAGGACCCCGCATGAAAATCTCCGGCACGATCACTTCCACCGTGAATGTCGGCGCCCAGCCCGTCACCGTTGCGGCCCCGGCCGAGGCGCCGGCCGCGGCGGCGAGCCCGCGCGGCGCCGCCCCTGCCCTGCAATCCGAGGTGCTGCAGCCGGCCGCCGAGGCGCTGCGCGCGATGCCCGATTTCGACGCCGCCCGCGTGGCCGAACTGCGCGACCTTCTCGCCAAGGGCGAGCTGCCCTTCGACGCGGGCCGCCTGGCCGGCCTGATCCAGCGCTTCCATGGCGGAGGCCGCGGATGAGCAGAATGACTCGCCAGCAGGCCAACCTGCTGCTTGCCGACGGCGTACAGGCCGACGTGCGCGACAGCGCCGAAGTGCTGGCCCTGCTGGAACGCCAGTTCGAGGCCGCGCTGCGCCACCGCAGCGGCGAGCTGGCCCGCCTTGCCGAACAGCTCACGCCCCTGCTCGACGCCATGGAAGCGCGGCGCCAGCAGCGCGTGTCGCTGGTGCGCGCCCTGCTGGGCGAAGGCGCGAGCATGGCCGACTTCATCGCCGGCCTGGCGCAGCCGGCGCAAGGCGCGCTGGCCGCGGCCTGGGCCAACCTGGAAAGCACCGTGCAGGCCTGCAAGGCGGCCACCACCCGCAACGGCGGCCTGCTGGCGGAACAATACAGCGTGATGCAGCGCGTGCTGCACGGCGAGGACGACACCTATGCGCCACGCTGATTTTTCGATGCCGTCCATGCAGCCGACGGCGCCGACCGCCGCCACCCGCCCGACCGCGGGCATCGGGGGCGCGACCGGCGCCGGCTTCGGCCGCATGTTCAGCGAAGTACAAGGGGAAGTCGCCGCCTATATCCAGGATGGCGACCGGGGCGCGCCGAGCGGCGCGGCCAACCTGAATGCCGAAGGCGCCATCTGGCGCGCCCGCGCAGCCGGCTTGATCGCTGGCGAGACGGCGGTGGACGGCCCGGATGGCGTGATTGGCGCCAATGCCGCCGGCACGCCCGAGCAGCAGGCCTTCCTGGAAAGTATCGCCCCCTGGGCACAGCAGGCCGCGCAGCAGCTGGGCGTGGCGCCGGAACTGGTGTCGGCCCATGCCGCCCTGGAATCGGGCTGGGGCCAGCGCCCGCTGCGCAACAGCAATGGCGAGTCGAGCCACAACCTGTTCGGCATCAAGGCCGGCGGCAGCTGGCGCGGCGCGGTGAGCGAATCCGCCACCACCGAATACGTGGGCGGCGCCGCGATCAGAACGCGCGAGCGCTTCCGCTCCTACCCGGATGCGGGCGCCGCCTTCCGCGACTATGCCCAGATGCTGATCGATAACCCACGCTACAAGGGGGCGCTGGGCGTCGGCGGCGACGCGCGCGCCTTTGCCCAGGGCCTGGCGCGCGGCGGCTATGCGACCGACCCGGCCTATGCGGCCAAGCTGGAGCGCCTGGCAAGCAAACTACAGGGCAGCGAAGGTTAACAGCGCCAGGCGTTCTACTAGGGCCGGCGGGTGATGCCCGGCGCCATGTCGACCGGCTCGACGGTGCCCGCGCCCGCCACGCGCATGCGCACCACCTGGCCGCTGCCCACGTTGCGCACCCGGACCACGGCGCCTTGCGCGCCGGCGTCCAGCGCTTCGCCCGCCATGCTCACCTCGATGCCTTCGTGGCGCGCCACCATCAAGACCTGGTCGCCGCGCTTGACCACCAGCGGCGCAACGAGCTGGTTGGCACGCAGCACTTCGCCCGCGCGCAGGCTACGGCGGCTGCTCTGGCCGATGGCGGCATCAGGCGTGCCGATGGCGTCGCCGATCAGGGTGACGTCGCGGCGTTCGAGCGTAACGTGATCGACGCTCAGCACGTCGCCGGCCCTGAGCGGCATGGCGGTGACGGCGACCTGGGCGCTGACCCGGGCGCGCACGACGAAATCGTGGCGCCAGCCCTTGGGATCGGGGCAGCGCGCCACGAAGCGCATGCGGCTGTACTGTCGGGTGTCGACGGCCTCGATCTCGACCGGGGCGCTACAGGGCGGAGCCGGACGGGCGCTGACGACGCTGAGCTCGACTTGCGGTTCCGACAAGCCGCTGCTGAGCAGTTGTTTGTCAATTTGCTCACGCGCTTCTTGCTCTACAGCTAAAGAAATAGGTTGCGCGGCGTCGATTGTGGCGCACAAAAGACAGGTTACAATGCCGATGGTTGCCGTACGGAAAGCAATCATTGTTAAATAGAGGCCTTAAAAACGCCATTTTACCGAAACAAGCGGAAGTAGAACCGACAGAGGATCGCCATGACGATTAATTTTAAGGAAGCCCTCGGCGTGCACGCCGACGCGCTGCAGCTGCGCGCCGAACGTACCCGCGTGCTTGCCGCCAATATCGCCAACGAGAGCACGCCGGGTTACACCGCGCGCGACATCGACTTCGCCGCCGCCCTGCAGGAGCAGATCGATGCCGAAGCGGGCGAGCCGACCCTGTCGTCCGGCGGTCCGCTGTACCGCGTGCCCTTCCACCCGAGCGCCGACGGCAACACCGTCGAGATCGGCGTCGAGCAAGCCGCGTTCTCGCAGAACGCTTCCGATTTCCAGACCAGCCTCACCTTCATCAACATGAAGCTGCGCGGCCTGGCCAAAGCCATCAACGGCCAGTAACAGGACACCCGAACATGGGCTTCAAAGACATCTCCAATATCGCCGGGTCGGCCATGGCGGCCCAGACCGTGCGCATGAACACGATCGCCAGCAACCTGGCCAACGCCAATGCCGTGTCCGGCTCGGAAGCCGAAGGCTACCGCGCGCGCAAGCCGGTGTTCGCCTCCATCATGGGCGAGGACGGCGCCGCCCAGGTGCAGGTACTGGACGTGGTCCAATCAAGCGAGCCGCTGCGCAAGATGTACGAACCGGACAATCCGGTGGCCGACGCCGACGGCATGGTCTACTACGCCAACGTCAACGAAGTCGCGGAGATGGCCGACATGATGGCCGCTTCGCGCGCCTTCGAGACCAACGTCGAAGTGATGGGCCGCATCAAGAACATGCAGGCTTCCCTGCTGAAGATGGGCGAAGGCTGATCCCGATGACCACCACCACCGGCACTTCCAATTCCTTCGGCTTCCCGGCGTCCACCACCCCGGCGAGCGACAAGATCGCCACCGGCGTGGCCACCAGCGAGAACAAGGACATGTTCACCAAGCTGCTGGTCGCCCAGATCCGCAACCAGGACCCGCTCGCGCCTTCCGACCCGAGCCAGTTCGTGAACCAGCTCTCGCAACTGTCGCAGACCGAGGCGCTGCAGCAGCTGGCCCAGACCACCAGCGCCAGCGCCAGCGTGCTGCAAAGCCTGCAGGTGCTGGCCATGGGCGCCCAGGTCGGCAGCGCGGTCTCGGTCGAGACCAATCGTGTGCGCCTGGACGGCGACAAGATCTCCGGCAGCGTCCAGCTGGGCGGGGCCAGCAGCGCGACCAACCTGGTCCTGACCGCGGTCGACGGCAAGCAGACCCGCGTCAGCCTGCCCGCCCATGGCGCCGGCAGCCTGCCGTTCACGATCGACCCGGCCAAGCTGGGCCTGGCGCCGGGCAACTACGGCATCAGTGCCGAAGCCTCGGACGGCACCAAGCCCGCGATCGAAGTCACGGGCCGTCTCGACAGCGTGCGCATGTCGGCCGGCGGCGGCATCCTGCTGCAGGTCGCCGGCGTGGGCGAGCTCGACCCATCGAGCGTCACTGGCTTCAACGGCAAGGCTCGAGCCCTGGCCTCTCTGGATCACTGAAAGGAATTTACATGAGCTTCAATATCGCACTGTCCGGCATCAAAGCCATCAACGAAGAGCTGGTCACCGTTTCGAACAACATCGCCAACGCCGGCACCTACGGCTTCAAGAGCAGCCGCGCCAACTTCGCCTCGGTGTATGCCGGCGAGCAGGCCAACGGCGTCCAGGTCGGCTCGCTGACCCAGAACATCGGCCAGAACGGCAGCCTGGTCACCACCGGCCGCGGCCTCGACGCCGCGATCCAGGGCCGCGGTTTCTTCACCAGCCGCGACGCCCAGGGCGTGATGCAATACACCCGCGTCGGCATCTTCAACGCCAACAAGGACGGCTACCTGGTCGACGCCGCCGGCCGCAACGTGCAGGGCTACGGCCCGACCGTGGGCGGCGTGCTCGGCATGATGGGCGACATCAAGATCCCGACCGGCCAGATCGCGGCCAAGGCCAGCACCGGCGTCGCCTACGTGGGCAACCTGTCGTCGGACTGGAAAGCGCCGACCACCACCACCTTCGACCCGGCCGACGCGACCAGCTACAACATGGTCAAGCAGTCGGTGCTGTTCGATTCGCTCGGCAACCAGCACACCGTGTCGCAGTATTTCGTCAAGGCCGCGGCCCCGGCCCCGGACAACACCGTCGACGTGCACTACGCCTTCGACGGCGCTGCGCCGATCGCGACGACGACCCGCCTGACCTTCGATACCAACGGCAACCTGCCGCCGTCGATGAAGAGCGCCTCCCTGCCCGTGCCGGCGCCGGGCGCCAGCGCGCTGAACATCGTCATCGACTACTCCGGCACCACCCAGTTCGCCGGCGAAGCCACCACCACCACCAACCGCAGCGACGGCTATGCCTCGGGCAGCTTCGTGGGCGTGGAACTGGCCGAAGACGGCTCGATCGTGGCCAAGTACAGCAACGAACAGCAGCAGGTGGTCGGCACCCTGGCGATCGCCACCTTCCCGGACGAGGGCAGCCTGGTCCAGACCAGCGACACCAGCTGGGCCGCCAACAACGCTTCCGGCACGCCGCTGTACAGCACCCCGGGCATCGGCCTGGCCGGCAAGCTGTCCAAGGGCACCCTGGAAGGCTCGAACGTGGACATCACCTCGGAACTGGTCGGCCTGATGACCTCGCAGCGCAACTACCAGGCCAACTCGAAGGTGATCACCGCCGAGAACCAGATGATGCAGGCCCTGATGCAGGCGCTCTAATCCATGGATAAACTGATCTTCACCGCAGTCAGCGGCGCCGAGCGTACCCTGCGTGCGCAACAGGTGCGCGCCAACAACCTGGCCAACATCGAGACCGCGGGCTTCCGCGCCAACCTCGAAGTGGCCGCCACCCAGGCGATGCAGATGGGCTACGGTTACGACAGCATGCACCTGTCGAAAATCGATGCCGACACCATCTCGACCCGCGCCGGCGCGGTGCGCGAGACCGGCCGCCCGCTCGACGTCGCCATCAACGGCAACGGCTACCTGGCGGTCCAGTACGGTGAGGGCGAAGCCTATACCCGCGCGGGTGCAATCGACATCGACGCCGAAGGCAACCTGTCGGTGAACGGCCATCCGCTGATGGGCGAAGGCGGCCCGATCGTGCTGCCGCCGCACCAGGCGGTGGAGATCGGCACTGACGGCACGATCTCGGTGCTGACCGAAGGCGCGACCCTGATGCAGGCGGTCGACAAGCTGCGCCTGGTGAATGCCGAGGGTGCGGAACTGACCAAGAACGAAGCGGGCCTGATCGTGTCGCGCACCGGCGACCCGCTCGAAGCGGACCCGAACGTCACCGTGCGCGGCCGCGCCCTCGAGGGCAGCAACGTGTCGGCGGTGGAAGAGATGGTCGCCGTGATGAGCCTGAACCGCAGCTTCGAAATGCAGATGAAGCTGTTCAAGGCCAGCGACAGCATGAACGAAGTGGGCAACCGCCTGATCGGCGCCTGACGCCAAACCACACAATTAGGGAGTACCCATGAATCCAGCAATGTGGATCAGCAAGACCGGCGTGCAGGCACAGGATGCCAAGCTGCAGGCGATCGCCAACAACCTGGCCAACGTCAACACCGTCGGCTTCAAGCGCGACCGCGTCGTGTTCGAAGACCTGTTCTACCAGGTCGACGCCCAGCCGGGCGCCCAGAGCGCGGACAACACCGTCTCCAACGGCGTCCAGCTCGGCAACGGCACCCGCATCGTCGGCACCCAGAAGGTCTTCACCAACGGCAGCATGCAGACCACCAGCCAGCCGCTGGACGTCGCCATCAACGGCGCCGGCTTCCTGCAGGTGCGCCGCCCGAACGGCGAGCCGGCCTTCACCCGCGCCGGCCAGCTGCAGGTCGATGCCAACGGCACCCTGACCAATGCCCAGGGCCTGCCGCTGGTGCCGCAGATTACCGTGCCGCAGAACGCCACCGCGATCACCATCGGCGAAAACGGCATGGTCTCGGCCACCGTCGCCGGCTCCACCGCGCCGCAGGAACTGGGCCAGCTCACGCTGACCAGTTTTGTGAACCCGGCGGGCCTGCTGGCACTGGGCGAGAACCTGTTCCAGGAAACCGGCGCCTCGGGCACCGCCAACGAAGGCCGTCCGGGCGACGGCGCTTTCGGCAAGCTGAAACAGGGCGCGCTGGAAGGCTCGAACGTGCAGGTGGTCGAAGAGATGGTCGACATGATCGCCGCCCAGCGCACCTACGAGATGAACACCAAGGTGCTGTCGGCTGCCGACAACATGCTCCAGTACCTGGCACAGGCCGCACGCTAAACAATGAAACTCCTTACCGCGGCGCTGTGCGCCACGCTGTTGACAAGTCTGCTGACCGGCTGCGCCTCCGCGCCGCCGCGCCAGGCCATGAACGACGACGACGACGATTTCGTGCCGATGGCGCGCATGGCCTCGCGCGGCGTCTCGGGCGGCGTGTTCACCGGTGAAGCCGTGTCCCTGACCTCGGACAGCCGCGCCTACCGCGTGGGCGACGCGGTCACGGTGATCCTGCAAGAAACCACCCAGGCCAGCAAGCGCGCCGGCACCAGCTTCTCGAAGGAATCCTCGGCCGGCGTGTCGCCGATCGCGGCGCTCGGCAAAACCTTCGGCAAGACCGCGATCGACCTGTCGGCCGAGCGTGAATTCCAGGGCAACGCCACCAGCACCCAGCAGAACGCCCTGTCCGGCGCGCTGACCGTGATCGTGCAGGAAGTGCTGCCGAACGGACTCTTGCGCGTCGCCGGCGAGAAGAACCTGACCCTGAACCAGGGCGAGGAATTCGTGCGCCTGAAAGGCTTCATCCGCGCCCAGGACATCGACAACGACAACCAGGTGTCCTCGCTGCGCGTGGCCAACGCCCGCATCGCCTATTCGGGCAAGGGCGCGCTGGCCGACGCCAACCAGCCGGGCTGGCTGACCCGTTTCTTCAACAGCCCCTTGATGCCGTTCTGAGGACGACATGATTCAAAATTTTAGTGTTACCCGTGGTTTTCGAATCATGTTATGCGCCGCCGTACTCGGCGCAGCCGCCCTGCCCGGCGCCGCCAATGCGGCGCAGGCGCTGCGCAACCTGGTCAGCGTCGAAGGCGTGCGCGAAAACCCGCTGGTCGGCTACGGCCTGGTGGTCGGCCTGAACGGCAGCGGCGACTCGACCCAGGTCAAGTACGCCAGCCAGTCGGTGGTCAACATGCTCAAGCAGTTCGGCGTGCGCCTGCCCGAAGGCGAGGACGCCAGGAACAAGAACGTGGCCGCCGTCATGGTTTCGGCCGTGTTCCCGCCGGGCTACCGCCGCGGCCAGGCGATCGACGTCACGGTGTCCTCGCTGGGCGACGCCAAGAGCCTGCGCGGCGGCACCCTGCTGCTCACCCAGCTGCGCGCGGCCGACAACGAAGTCTATGCCCTGGCCCAGGGCAACCTGGTGGTCGGCGGGCTGAACGCCACGGGTAAAAGCGGTTCCTCGGTGACGGTGAATACCCCGACCACCGGCCGCATCCCGAACGGCGCCATGATCGAGCGCGAGATCGCCACCGATTTCGCCACCCGCCCGCAGGTGATGCTGCGCCTGCGCCAGCCGCACTTCGAGACCGCCACCAACGTGGTCAATGCGATCAACGCCAAATACGGCCCGATCGCCACCACCGCCGACGGCACCAGCGTCGAAGTGGTCGCGCCCACCAACCCGACCGAGCGCGTGGCCTTCATGGCCAGGCTGAACAACCTGCCGGTGGAAGCCGGCGTCGAGGTCCCGAAGGTGGTGTTCAACTCGCGCACCGGCACCGTGGTCATCGCCGACGGCCTGCGGGTGAAAGCGGCCGCCGTCACCCACGGCTCGCTCAAGGTGATCATTTCGGAAAGCGCGCGCGTGTCGCAGCCGGGCCCGTTCTCGCGCGGCCAGACCGCGGTGACGCCGGAATCGAAGCTGTCGGTGGACCAGGGCTCGGGCCAGATGTTCCGCTGGCCGGCCGGCGCCAGGCTGCAGTCCATTATCGACGTGGTCAACAGCCTGGGCGCTTCGCCCGACGACATCATGGCGATCCTGCAGGCCCTCGACCAGGCCGGCGCGATCGAAGGCGAACTGGTGGTGATTTGATGAAGATCGACCAACACCAGCCAATCCCGCTGAAGGGAACCGCGGAGGCGCCCGTCGCCCCTGCCGCCGACCAGCCCGATCCCGCATCGGCGGACCGCGTCTACGTGGCGAAAGCCACCAAGGCCGCGGTCGAGTTCGAACGCTTCTTCATCTCGCACATGCTCAAGGAGATGCGTTCCTCGACCCGTGCCATGGCCGCCGAGGACAGCGTGTTCAACAACCGCGTCAACCAGGACATGCAGGACATGGCCGACGACCTGCTGGCGGGGAACATGGCCGGCAACCGCGCCTTCGGCATCGCCGACGCCATCCTGCGCCAGCTCGTCCCAAGCGCCACTCCGGTAGCCAAACCCGGCAACAAGGCCTGACGCGCAAAGCTTTGTGCGCAGGACTTAATGAAAAGTAATAAGCGGTCGCCTTTACCAGGTGTCCCCCCGCTCGAGGAAGAACCAGCACCATGGCCATCATCAACAACGCCCTGTCCGGCGCGCTTGCCGCCCAGGTCGCGCTGACCACCAGCAGCCACAACATCGCCAACCTGCAGACCAAGGGTTATACCCGCCAGGCCGCCCTGCTCACCGCGGTCGGCCCGGACGCCAACCCTCGCTCGCCGGGCAATGGCGTGCAGGTGTCTTCCCTGCTGCGCTTCTCGGACAACTATAAAAGCCAGGCCATGTGGCGCGCCGCCGCCGACCTGGGCGCGTATTCGCAGACCCAGCCCTACCTGAGCCAGCTCGAAAACGTGATGGGCGACGAGACCGCCAGCCTGTCCGCCGGCATCGACCAGTTCTTCGGCGCCCTCAATGCGGTTGCCGGCGACCCGGGCTCGACCCCGCTGCGCCAGCAAGTGCTGACCTCGGCCGGCCTGATGGCCGAGCGCTTCAACGGCCTGAACAACGTCTTCAATGCCCAGTTGCAGTCGGTGCGCAACCAGCGCAGCGCGATCGTCGATTCGGCCAACGCCCAGATCGCCACCATCGCGCGCCTGAACCAGCAGATCAGCCAGGCCCAGGCGGGCGGCCTGAGCTCGTCCAGCCTGATCGACGCGCGCGACCAGGCGATCGACGAACTGGCCAGCAAGATGGCGCTGGAAGTCTCGGACAACGGCGACGGCACCCGCGACATCTCGCTGAAAACCGGCCAATCCCTGGTGCTGGGCGGCATGCACGGCAGCCTGAAGGCGGCGCCGACCGCCACCTCGCCGCAGGAATTCTCCCTGAGCTTCGCCGGCACCACCTATGTGCTCGATGCAGTCAAGCTCGGCGGCCAACTGGGCGGCCTGGCCAAATACGAAGCCGAAAAACTGGTGCCGCTGCAAACCGGCATCGCCGACATCGCCCGCCAGATGGCGGACAAGGTGAATACCCAGCTCGGCCTGGGCCGCAAGCCGGACGGCAGTGTCGGCAGCCCGCTGTTCGTCTACACCCCGGGCAGCAACGCGGACATGCTGAAGGTGGTGGACGGTTTCGTCGCCAACGACCTCGCCTTCTCCGCCGATGGCACCCCGGGCGATACCGGCAACCTGCAAAAACTGCTTGGCATCAAGAGCGAGTCGATCACGGTGACCTCGATCGGTCCGGTACTGCTGAGCGATGCCGATGCCCAACTGGTCGGCAAGCTCGGTGTCGACAGCCAGCTCAACAAGGCTGCGCTGAAGACCACCCAGACCGTGCGCACCCAGTCGGTGGACGACTGGCAATCGACCAGCGGCGTGAACCAGGACGAGGAAGCGGTCAACCTCGTCGAGTACCAGAACATGTACCAGGCGAACATGAAGGTCATTGCCATCGCCAACCAGCTCTTCGACGCCACGCTGGCGATGATGGGTTAAAGGAATCATCATGCGTATCGCCACTTCCCAGTACCAATCATTGATGAACCAGTCGCTCCAGAACAACCAGGAGCGTATCACCCACCTGACGCAGCAGCTGGCGTCCAACAAGCGCATCCTGGTGCCTTCGGACGATCCGGTCGACAGCGTCCGCCTGGCACGCCTGGCGCGCGAAGAAGCGACCGTGCAGCAGTACCGCGACAACATCGCGTCGATCAAGATCCGCATGAACAAGACCGAAGGGACTTTGCAGAACATGACGGACGAGATGATTCAGGGCCGCGACCTGCTGGTCTGGGCCCTGGACGGCAGCAACGCGCCGGAAGACCTGAACGCCATGGTGACCTCGCTCGAATCCTTGCGCGACAGTCTGCTCTACAACGCCAACTCGATCGACCAGGAAGGCAACTATAATTTTTCGGGTACGCTGACCAAAACCGCACCGATCGCCTACGATCCGGCGGCGGACCTTGGCAAGCGTTACACTTACGTCGGCAATACGAATTCGCAGAACGTCGTGGTCGGCAACGGCATCACCCAGCCGGCCAACCAGAACCTGAACGGCATCGAACACCTGCTGAACCACCTCGACGTGGCCATCGCCGGCCTGAAGGCGCCCGGCGCCTCGGCCAACGATCCGGTGCTGCGTGCGACCCTGAGCGCCACCCTGAACGGCTTCGACGACGCGCTCAGCCTGACGAGCAGCAAGGTGGCCGCCCTGGGCGGCGCGCAGAACATCATGAAGACCCTGGACGCAAACCACGCCAACATCAGCCTGTCGAACAAGATTGCGATTACCGACATCGGCACACTCGACGTGGGCGAAGCGGCCACCTCGCTCAACGCGTATTCGACCGCCCTGCAAGCCACGTACAAGGCCTATAGCCGCATCGGCACCCTGTCCCTGTTCTCGGTGTTGTAACACGATCAATCAGTATGGAAGCAGCCCTCCGTCCAGCCAACCCGGCGAATTCGCCGATCAACAACTCCGTTGCCGCGTCCTCGACCGCCGCGACAGCGCGCCCCACCGCGATCAAGCCGCTCGATCCGGATAGCCGCGCCGTCACCCGGGCCGCGCCCGTCGCCGCCCCGCTCCAGCGCGGCATCAAGTGGGATACCCGGCTGCAGGGCGACGTCGCCCGGGCCCAGCAGGCGGTCGACTACCTCGCGCGCGTCGCTTCCCAGCTCGAAGCGCTGAAGGCCGACCTGAGCGCCAAGATTTCCGGCCGCGGCGACCCTGCGCGCCAGATCGAAGCCCGTTCCCAGCAACTCGCCAGCGCGCTCGAGTCGCGCCGCAAGCAGGCCGGCGGCGGCGTCGACGCCCAACTGGATTTCAGCGACGGCCAGCCGGCCATGACGCGCTTCCGGATCCGCGGCTTCGACCTCGCCGCCCTGCAGTCGCCGGACCGGCAGACCTACGCCTTCTCGGTCGGCAGCGCCGGCGGCCCGCAGCTGAGCGCAACCATCGAGCCCGGCATGACCCCGGAAGAAATCGCCGCCCGCCTCGACCGTACCCTGTCGCCGGTGCAGGTGCGCGTCGGGCTCGACAAGCAGCAGCAACTGGTGTTCAGCGCGCCGGAGTCGGAATGGTCCGGCATCAAGGATGCGATCGCGATCTCGGGCCGCGGACGTGTCGACGTGGCCGAGGATCCGAGCGGCCTCGCTCCGGAACAATGGGATGTCGGCAACCCCGACGCCTTGCGCCAGAGCCTGCGCGAAGTGGTGCAGGCCCTGGCCCGGGTGCGCCGCTCGCAGGATGCCGCCGGCACCGTACTGAGCGCCGCCATGGCGCGTGTCGACCAGCCAGCCATTCCGGAAGCGGAGCTGGCGGCCATCAGCGGTGACTTCGCGTCCACCGCGGCCAGCCATGATTACCAAGCGCTGCTGGCCATCACCTCGGCCCTGGTCGGCGTGAGCCGGGAACGGGTGCAGGCGCTGCTCGGACTGCGCTGATCTGTTTCGCGCATGAAAAAAGCTCTCCCTGAACTGAACCCCAAAAGTTGGACACCAACTTTTGGGGTTTTTTCATGACGAAGTACGATGAGCGCTTCAAGCTCTCGATAGTGCAGCAATACCTCGATGGCAAAGGCGGCTA
>NZ_JBKBOV010000065.1:0-15758 GCF_046293535.1 Massilia sp.
TTTTCAGCGGTCCTGCGGCCCCGCCGGCCGGCCGGCAAGCCGCGCGCGCGCGCGCCGGCGCCGGTTGAAGGTGGCGGCGCCGGTGATGCAGATCGCCAGCCAGCCGCAGCCCTCGGCGACCGCGGCCAGCACGTCGGACAAATAATGGACTCCAAGATACATCCTCGAGAACGCGACCGTCGCCACCATGGCCAGCGCCAGCACGAAGGGCAGCACCCTCCCCCACCAGGAGCGCGCCTGGCGCGCCGCGTAGCAGGCCAGGAAGCCGTACAGCACCGTCGCGCCCATCGCGTGGCCGCTGGGGAAGCTGTAGGTGCTCAGTTCCAGCAGCGGCTCGACGAAATGCGGACGCGCGCGCTCGAAGCTGTGCTTGAGCAGCACGTTGAGGATCTGGCCGCCCGGCACACTGGCGACCAGCGCCAGGATCCAGTAGCGGTGCCCGCGCCTGTATAGCCAGATGCCGGCGAGCAGGGCCATGGCGAGGATGCCGGGCGTGCTATGCATGTGGGTGAGCAGCAGCAGGAAGGCGCGCAGGCCGTCGTTGGCGCGCGCATGCGCATGCAGCCAGTTGGCGACCTCGACGTCGAGCTGGGTGATCGGGGCGCCGGCGACGACGGCGCCGGCCATCTGCGCAAACAGCGCGGTCGCCAGCACCAGCATCGCCACGCCGGCGGTCAGGTGCAGGCCGTACTCTCCTTCGGCAGAAAAACGGGCGGCGGCAAAGCGGTGGAGTCGGGGGAGGATCGGATTCGTCATGCTGGTTCGGCTGGGTTCGGCTGTTTTTTGCGGATGAGCCTTCATAGGTGGGGCTTGGCGAAAAAACCACAACAGCAAAAATTTACTGTACATCCACACAGTAACTGTAGATTTATACAGTGGTTATGATATTCTTTACTCACTTCAACGATTTTAATAAAAGGAAACACCATGACCACTCTGAACAGCAACTTCGGCCTGGAATATGCACCTGTCCCTTTTATGGTCCGTCTAGGCCGTCGCGAACTCCTGATCACCCGTGATTTCCGCAAGCGCTTCTATGCGGTCAATCCGATCATCGAATGCGATACCGGCATCGAAGCAGGCCATCTGGAAATCCTGCTGTTCAAGCGCTGGCTGCTGATCCTGTCGAAGGCGCACTAAGGCACCAAGAACAAGCGGTTCAAACAATTCCGCATATTGTTAGGCGAATAAATTCGTTCCTTCAGGGGGAACTGAGCCGTAAGCTGAAGGCTCCAAATTGCCCTCTGAAAGAACGACATGCTTCGCACAAGCTTCCTTCGCTCGCTGGCCGCCGCCGCCCTGCTGACCCCACTGCTGGCCCCGCTGCTGAGCACACCTGCCGCGGCAGCCGATGTTACCCTGCTCAACGTGTCCTACGACCCGACCCGCGAGCTCTACCAGGACATCGATGCCGCTTTCGCCCGCCACTGGAAGGCGAAGACCGGCGACAAGCTCACCGTCAAGCAATCGCATGGCGGTTCCGGCAAGCAGGCGCGGGCCGTCATCGACGGCCTGTCGGCCGACGTCGTCACGCTGGCGCTGGCCTACGACATCGATGCTATCAGCGAAAAAGGTTTGATCGCGCCCGGCTGGCAGGGCCGCCTGGCGCACCGCAGCTCGCCCTACACCTCGACCATCGTGTTCCTGGTACGCAAGGGTAACCCGAAGAAGATCCGCGACTGGGGCGACCTCGTCAAGCCTGGCGTGGCGGTGATCACGCCGAACCCCAAGACCTCTGGCGGCGCGCGCTGGAACCACCTGGCGGCCTACGGCTACGCGCTGCGCCAGCCGGGCGGCTCTCCCGCCAGCGCCAAGGATTACCTCGCCAAGCTCTACAAGAACGTGCCGGTGCTGGATTCCGGCGCGCGCGGCGCCACCACGACCTTCGTCGAACGCGGCATCGGCGACGTGCTGCTGGCCTGGGAAAACGAAGCCCTGCTGGCCCTGCGCGAACTCGGCCCGGACAAGTTCGAGATCGTGGCGCCGTCGATCAGCATCCTGGCCGAGCCGCCGGTGGCCGTGGTCGACAAGAACGTCGACAAGAAAGGCACCCGCAAGGTGGCGCAGGCCTATCTCGAGTTCTTGTACACCGACGAAGCGCAGGACATCATCGCCAAGAACTACTACCGTCCGGCAGTGGACAAGTTTGCCAAGAAATATGCTTCGCAGTTCCCGAACGTGAAGCTGTTCCCGATCACCGAACTGGGCGGCTGGACGCAGGCGCAGAAGGCGCACTTCGCCGACGGCGGCCTGTTCGACCAGATCTACGCGCCCGGCCGCTGAGCCGGAACCCTTACCGGCGTCCGCCTTCCGGCGCGGCCTGCCATTGCGGCCCGGATCGCTGCAAGCCACAATAGGCGGCGATCCGCGCCGCCATGACGTTCGCCCTGTCCTGGTCGAGCCCGGCGCCGAAGCGGTAGCAGCCGTCCTCGGTCTCGATCTCGATCAGCCCCCTTCCGATACCCATCGCGATGTTCTGGCTCTCGGCCGACAAGGAGCCCAGCGCCGGCAATGGCGCGATGCGCACCGAGCGCACCTTGCCGGCAGCCAGCACCAGCATGTCCTCGTCCTCCAGCGCCCAGGCTTCGGCCTTGTCCCGGTACAGCAGAAGCGCGTCGCGCACGAACAGGTTGCGGTACAGCACCGCAGCCACAGCGCTTCCTACCAGCACCAGTAGCCATACCTTGAACCAGGAAAAGCGTTCCGGCGGGCCGTCGAACAGCGTGAATCCAAGCCAGGCCAGCATGACCAGGCCGGCACAGGACACGGCCACGATCGGGAGCCGCCTCGAGGGCGGGCAGACGACGTGCAGCGGTTCGGAATCCGAAGGCGATGGGTAGCGGGTCATTGGCGGTCGTGTTGGCAGGAGGACCACTGTAAGACCAAAAGTATCTGCTAGGCAAGCGAAAACGCCAGATTATCCAGCCGGGCTAGGATAGTGACCGTTCATCAACGGCCTGTCCCTGCGGCCGACGCCGCGGGCAGTCGTCTTCACCCACTTGAAAAGGACGTACGTCATGGCAATCAGACTCAGGAAACTCCACGATCAGGTCATGGTCATCACCGGCGCCACCAGCGGCATCGGCCTGACCACCGCCCGCATGGCCGCCGCGCGCGGCGCCCGCCTGGTGCTGGCGGCGCGCAGCAAGGACGCGCTCGACGAGCTGGCGGACGAGCTGCGCAGCCGCGGCGTCATGGTCGAGACCGTGGCCGCCGACGTCGGCAACATCGCCGACGTCGAGAAGATCGGCGAGAAGGCGATCGCGCGCTTCGGCCGCATCGACACCTGGGTCAACAACGCCGGCATCTCGGTGTTCGGCCGGCTGGAAGAAGTCAAGCCGGAAGACCACCACCGCCTGTTCCAGACCAATTTCTGGGGCACCGTCAACGGCTCGCTGGAAGCCGTGCGGCGCATGAAGCACCGCGGCGGCGGCGCCATCATCAACGTCGGCAGCGAAGTGTCGGAACGCGCCATCCCGATGCAGGGCATGTACGCGGCCTCGAAGCATGCGGTGAAGGGCTTCACCGATGCGCTGCGCATGGAAGTGGAAAAGGAAGGCGCGCCGCTGGCGGTCACGCTGGTGCGCCCGGCCGCGATCGACACCATGTTCGCGGTCCACGCGCGCAACTACATGGACAGGGAGCCGGCCCTGCCGCCGCCGATCTACGCCCCGGAAGTGGTGGCCGACGCCATTCTATACTGCGCCGAGCATCCGAAACGCGACGCCTACGCCGGCGGCGCCTCGAAGATGATCGCGGCCGGCTCCAAGCTGATGCCGGCCCTGTTCGACCGCTACATGAACGCCAGCATGTTCAAGCAGCAGAAGTCCAGCCGGCCCACCGCGCCCAACCGCAGCGACGCGCTCTACAAGCCGGATGAGGCGACCGAACTGCGCCAGCGCCAGGGCATGCCGCAGAACGTGCACGAGCGCAGCCTGTACACCAGCACCAGCCTGCGCTCCTCGCCCTTGAGCACCGCCCTGGTGGGCGGCGCCGCCCTGCTAGCCGCCTTCAGCCTCTCGCGGCGGTTTGCTCGTTAAGAAATCGGTGTCTTCCTCGGTCAGCGGCAAGTCGGGGATGGACACCACCTGGTCGGTGTCGATGTCGGCGCCGTCCTTGCCGACGTTGTCGCGCCCGGCCGCGGCGCGCTCGCCGGTGCCGCCCATGTCGCTGTCGCCCGAGAAATCGGCGTCGCCGACGTCGGGACCGGCGGTGCCGCCGGCATGGCTTTGTTCCATGTCCGAGGTGGTGCCCTGGTCGAATTCGAGCGTCTGGTCCGGGTCGAGCGCTTCGGCAAAGCCGGGACCGCCGACCACGTCGCTTCCGGTGTCGGAAATGTCGCTCGGGCCGAGGGAATCGATGCCGTGTCCCTTGCCGAGACTACGGTCTGGACGTTCCGGGAAGTTGTCCGGATCAAGTGTGCTTGCGCCTGTCATTGTTGCCTCCAAAACGTGGTTTAGCCATGGAGACAGGCTAACGTTTTTCGCAACATCGCGTCGCCGCGCACAAGCTCAGAAGGCGCGGCGCATGCCGAGGTTGACGGCCCCGCCGCCGCCGTGGCGCACGTTGGCGTTCTGGATGCCGCTCTGCTGGCGGATGTGCGAATACGCGGCGTAGAAATCGAGCTTGCGCGAGATCGCATAGGTGGCCCCGACCGCGATCTGGCGCGCGTCGCGGTTGGCCGGGTCGCGGTCGTTCTTGCGGATGTAGGAAGCCAGCAGCGTGGTCGCGTGGCTGACCGGCACCGCCACCCCGGCCAGCACGTCGCGGCTGTCGGTGGACGGGGTGCTGGTGATGCCGGCGCCGTAGGGGTTGTCCGGGTTGAACAGGGGCGAACTGCCCCAGCCGCGGTTGGCGCTGTAGGCGGCGTAGGCGGTCCCCCAGTCGAAGCGCATGTTGGCGGCGATGATGGAATTCTTGGCGGCCATGCTGATGTCGACCGGATTGATGCGGGTGACCTTGGCCACGTTGCGGTTCTGGTGCGCCGCCCGGATCGTGAACGGGCCGGCCTTGAAGCCGACCGACATGCCCCAGGCGCGGCCCGAGGGCGAGCCGTCGAGGTCGCCCTTGCCCCAGGACGACCCGGCGGTGAAGCCATTGAAGCGGCCCTGGTAGGTGACGCTGTCGCTGCTGCGGCGCGGGTCCTCGGCGCCGCTGCCGCTGCCGGCCAGGCCGCCGTGGAAAGGGTCGCCGACGTCGCTCAGCGCGCGGAAATCGAGGTTGTACTGGCGGCCCGCGCCCAGCAGCCTGGCCTCGCCCGCACGGCGCTTTTCCGCCTCGCGCGTGGTTTCCAGCGTGAAAATCACCGGCACGTCGCCGGATGCGCCCTGGGCGGGCGCGCCCTCGCCGCCGGCTTGCCTGGCTTCCCTGACTGCCTCGCGCGCATCGGCGCCCCCGTTGGGAGCAGCCGCATTCTCGGCCGAGGCGCACGCAGCGCTCGCTCCGAGCACGGCGCATGCGACGATGGACATCTTCATGGCTCATTCCCTCTCTGAAGCCATCATTCCCTTCTTTGCCGGACTGATCTGTCTACTACCTCACATAAAACAGCACTCGTCCATACGTACTCAAAAAAGGCGGCAACGGATCCGTCTGAGCCGAACTTTTCGGCTTACCCAAGGTTCTACACCGGAGAATGAGTGGGCACAAGAGGCTTTCACAAAACGTGGACGGCGCGATGCCATTTGTCGCCGGCTTGCCGGCTTGAGCGTAGGAAAAGAGTGGGTCGCTGCCGCGGCCGGCAGCCCTGGCATGCGCTAACGGCGCAGGCCCGCGAAGGCCGCCGGCTCCCACTCGCGCGAGGCCAGCAGCAAGCCGGTGCCGCAGCGCTGCGGCAGCGGCGCCGCCAGGCTTTCCTCGTGCAGCTGGGCGAAACGCGCCCGCAGCTGCCGCAGTTCGCCCTGCAGCTTGGCGCGCGCGCTCTCGGTCAGCATGCCGTGCACGAAGTCGAGCGTGTCGCCCGGCTGCCCGAAGGCGCTGTCGATAAATTCAGGCATGCCCTGCTCGCGGAAATACTGGCGGATCGGTCCGCCCGGCAGCCAGTCGAAGTCTCGCGCCACGTTCAGGCGGATGCGGTTGCCGGGCAGGAGCGTGATCAGCGCCAAGCGGTCGAGGCGCAGCAGCAGCTGCACGCATTCGGCCTCGCTCAGGCGGTAGGCCCGCAGCATCTCGGCCATGGTCCAGTGGTTCAGCGCGCATACCGCCACCAGGAGCAGGCGCGCGTCGGAGACCAGCTCGCGCTCCTGCGCCGGGTTCAAGGTACGCAGCCGCTGGTAGCCCTGCCCCGCCTCCTGCGCCAGCTCGGCCAGCGTCAGGCCGACCAGCGAGCAGATCTCGACCAGGCGCTCGAGCGTGAACTGCTCGGTGGCGAACAGGCGCTTGACGCTCGGTTCGGACAGCCCGAGGGCCTCGGCGACGTCGCGGTAGGTCTTGCCCTGCTGTTTCAGTTCGCGCTTGAGGGCGGTGACGAGTCGGGTGATTTCGGACATGCGGGCGATGGTAGCAGCGTCACACGGCGCCCGCGAGCGCGATGCCGTTCTTGCCGGTGCGCTTGACGGCGTACATGGCGTGGTCGGCGCGCGCCAGCCAGGCGTCGGTATCCACGGGGTCTTGCGGCCGGTGCAGCGCGATGCCGATGCTGGCGCCCACCGTCACGGTGGCGCTGCGCAGGACGTATGGTTCCTTCAGGCGTTCGAGCAGCTTGCGCGCGGTGTCTTCGGCATGCAGCGCATCGGTCAGCATCTCCAGCACCACCACGAATTCGTCGCCGGCCAGGCGCGCCACCATGTCGGTCCTGCGCACGCCCAGCGCCAGGCGCGCGCCGAACTGGCGCAGCAGCTCGTCGCCTTCCTCGTGGCCGTGGTTGTCGTTGACCGCCTTGAAGCCGTCCAGGTCGAGGAACAGCAGCGCGCACGGGCGCCCCACGCGGCGCGCGCGGCTCATCGCCTCGGGCAGCGCCTCCAGCAGCGCGCGCCGGTTCGGCAGACCGGTGAGCACGTCGCGCAGCAGCAGCGCCTGCAGTTCGGCGGTCCGCTCGGCCACCGCCAGCTCGAGGCGCTCGTTCATGGCCAGCAGCGCCTTGCGGTGCGCGACTTCGTTCTGCACCAGCTCGCGCATCCTGCTCGACAGGACCTGGGTCTCGAGGAAGCCGTCCACCGGCGGGATCGGCGGCGGCTCGCGGCCGCTCCTGGTGGCCGCGGTGACGCGCTCGATCGCTTCACGCAGTGCCGCCATCGGCCGCACCAGGCGGCGCGCCAGCAACACCGCCGCGCCGGCCAGCGCCAGCGCCAGCAGCGCGCTCCAGCCGAGCATGCGCCGCTTCAGGTCGACCGCGCCCGCCAGCGCGCGCTCTTCGGTCTGGCGCACCAGCACGGTCCAGCGCAGCGACGCCGGATCGAGCGTGTCGCCGGTCTGGCTGTAGCCGGTGAAGTACGCGCGCCCGTCCGGCCAGGTTTCGCGCAGGGATCCGGTCTGGCCCTTCTGCGCCAGGCGCAGGCTGGTGGTGTCCACCCTGGTCTCGACCAGTTGCCGGGGGCCGAGCATGACGGTGCCGTCGTCGCGGATCACGAGGATCTCGGCCCCGTATTCGCGCAGCGCCGGCGTGAGCAGCTTGCGCGCGTGGCTGCGCGCCCATTCCCAGCTCAGGTGCAGGCCGAGCACGGCGACCGGCTTGCCGCCGGCATCGACGATCGGTCCGGAGGCGTCGACGAAGCGCCAGGGGTCGGGCTTGCGCGGCAGGATCTCTTCCAGCAGCACGGCGGGATGGTAGTCGGAAGCGTGCACCCCGCGCAGGCCGGCGGTGAACCAGGGACGCTTGCTGACGTTGGCCCCTTCCAGCATGCGGCCGGTCGATGCCACCACCTTGCCGTCGAGGTCGGCGATGCCGATCCAGGCATAGTCCGGGAAGCTGCGCTGCAGGCTCTCCAGTACCGCACGGGTTGCGTCGGCATCGCTCGAATAGCGCACCTGCGGCAGCTCGGCCAGCAGCCGGGTATCGCGGACGGCCTGCTCGATCACGCGGTTGAGCGAGTCGCGCATTTGCCAGGAAAGCTGCTGCAGGCGCAGCTGCGCCTCCTCGCGCGCCTGGCGCACCGCGAAATGGTTCACCAGCGCCAGTTGCAGCGCGACCGTCAGCGCGACCGTGGCGCAGACGGCCAGGGTCATCAGGCTGGACAGGCGCATTTTTCCGAAGATGCCGCTCATGGAGGGGTGGTAAGGATACGGGTCAAAAACCGGCCATTCTAACTAATTTCCTAACGAAAAATAAATACACACGGCCAAAATTTGTTACTGAAGGACCATTTTTTGCGGCGGCGCAACAAAAAACATGCGTCATTCGTCACCTGTAGAGTCAAAGTGAATAAACGGACGTTCAGCGAGGGGTGCTTCCAGGCAAATCCGCAGAGCCGCCAGCTGTCGGCGCGCGTGCGCGTATGCGCGGATGGATCCAGGAAGTCGTCGCGCACTCGCCCCACCTGCCGTCAAGCCTGCCGGTGTACCATGCCCTGGTCCACCAGCATCCGGAGCGTCGATGAAAACAGCATTGTGCGTGTTGGCCTGCCTTGTCTCCGGCTGCGCGTCGGTATCCCCGCTTTCCGACGACGAAGTACACCGCCTGATGGCGCGCGAGAACGTGCAGGGACTGGCGCTGGCGGTCATCGATGGCGGCCAGGTGGTGAGCGTGAAGGCCTACGGCTGGCGCAACGTGGAACGCGGCCTGCCGCTCACGCCGCAGACGGTCATGTACGGCGCCTCGCTTACCAAGGCCGCCTTTGCGGCCATGCTGCTGCAACTGGTGGACGAAGGAAAGCTCGACCTCGACGCGCCCTTGCCCGCCCTGCTGCCGCAGCCCCTGCCCGCCTACGACCAGCCGCCCTGGGATTATTCGAGCCTGGCGACGGACGCTCGCTGGCGCAGCCTGACGCCGCGCATCCTGCTCACGCATTCCTCCGGCTTCGCCAACTTCCGCTGGCTGGAGCCGGACCGCAAGCTGCGCTTTCACTTCGAGCCGGGCACCCGCTATGCCTATTCGGGCGAAGGCTTCTACATCCTCCAATTGATCGTCGAACGCGGCCTGGGCCTGGACACGGGCAGCGAGATGCAGCGCCGGGTGTTCGACCGCTTCGGCATGCGCAACACCAGCATGCAGTGGCGCCCCGATTTCGCCGGCAACCTGGCCGACGGCTACACGCTCGAAGGAAAAATGGTGCCGCACGACGAGCGCAGCCGCCCGAGCGCGGCCGGCTCGATGGACACCAGCATCGAAGACCAGGCGCGCCTGTGGGCGGGCATCGTGCGCGGAGAGGGATTGAGCGCGGCATCGCGCGCCATGATGGTGACGGCCCAGCTGCCGATCGCGTCCGCCGGCCAGTTCCCGACCCTGAGCCCGGCTCCCGCCGTGTGGCCGCAGTCGCTGGCGGCGGGCCTGGGCGTGGTGACGTTCACGGACCGCAGCGGGCCGGCTTGGTTCAAGGGTGGACACAACGACAGCACCGGCAACATGGTGCTGTGCCTGGAGCGCGGCCGGCGCTGCGTGGTGATGCTGGCCAACGACGTGCGCGCCGAGCGGATCTATCCGGAACTCGCCCGGCGGGTGCTGGGCGAGACGGATATGCCGTGGCGCTGGGAGTACGGCTGGTACCGGCCGTAGGAGTTCTTAGTTGCCGAAATAGCGGCCCGGACGGTGCCAGGCCATGACCATGCTGCTCATGGCGATGGCGCTGAGCGAGGACCAGCCCACCAGTTCCGGCGTGACGAGGGCCAGCGCCGCCAGCAGGATCACGCCGTCGATCGCCACCTGCGTGCGGCCGGCATTGATGGCGTAGCGCTTCTGCAGCCACAGCGTGACGATGCCGGTGCCGCCCACGCCGGCACCGTGGCGCGCCAGCGCCAGGATGCCCATGCCGCAGAAGGTGCCGCCGCCCAGGGCCGCCACCATCGGGTGGACGTGGCCGATCACCAGGCCGTTCGGCATCAGCTTGAGCATGGCCATGATCAGGATGCTGCCGGCCAGCGACTTGATGGTGAAGCGCGCGCCCATGAACAGGTAGCCGAACAGGAAGAACGGCAAGTTGATGAGCATGAACAGCAGGCCGACCGAGTAGCCGGACACGTAGGACACCAGCAGCGAGATGCCGGCCACCCCGCCGGTGATCAGGCCGGCGGCCTGTAGCAGGAGCACGCCCATCGCCACGAACAGCACGCCGACCACGATGCCGTAGACGTCGTCGAACAGGGTGTGCGGCTTGACCGGGACCACGTTCTTGCCCTGGGCCGCCTGCGCTTGCCACGCGCCCTGCATCATCGCGCCACCTCGACACCCACGGCGTGCGCGACGCAGCCGTCAAGTCGATAAACAGTCGAGCCGGGCAGGAGATGATGCTTCATGTTCCTCACAATGCTGTACAAAGTCGGGGGCGTCGGCGCTGCCGGACGCTGGCGCTTGTGGCGGCATCGTCCGGGAACGTGGAAGGTACTACTGGGTATGGGCCGCCATTATTACCGATGTTGCACCGCAATGACAGTTCGCGTTCCGCATGTCTGCCATTCGCGGAACGAATAACTTAGTGGATGGGCAAGAGAAAATCTGCATAACGGGCGCGGCTACCCTGCCGCGCCCCTGGTGGATGGCTTATTTGTACAGGACGTCCGGCAGCCACATGCCGATCGCCGGGAAGGTATACAGCAGGATGATCCCCAGCACCTGCAGTGCCATGAAAGGCAGCATCCCCAGGAAGATCTGGTTCAGCGTCACGTGCGGCGGCGCCACGCCTTTCAGGTAGAAGGCCGACATCGCCACCGGCGGCGACAGGAAGGCGGTTTGCAGGTTCATCGCCACCAGCAGGCCGAAGAACAACGGATCGATGTTGAAGTGCTGCAGCAGCGGCACGAAGATCGGCATGAAGATCACGATGATCTCGGTCCATTCCAGCGGCCAGCCGAGCAGGAAGATCACCACCTGCGCCAGGATCATGAACTGCACCGGCGTGAGGTCCATGCCCAGCACCCAGTCGTTGATGATCTCCTGTCCGCCCAGCAGGGCAAACGCGGCCGAGAAGATGCTGGAGCCGACGAACAGCCAGCACACCATGGCCGTGGTCTTGGTGGTGAGGTGGGCCGATTCGCGCAGCAGCTTGACGTTGAACCGGCGGTAGGCGATCGCCAGGATCAGGCCGCCGAAGGCGCCCATGGCCGCGGCCTCGGTCGGCGTCGCCAGGCCGAACACGATGCTGCCCAGCACCGCCAGGATCAGGATCACCAGCGGGAACAGCGAGCCGAGCAGCATTTTGAAGATCTCGAGGCGCGCGAAGCTGAAGAACGCGTAGAAGAGCGCCATGGCGGCGGCCAGCACGCCGAAGGTGATCCAGTACGCCTTCGACGCGGGCTTGGCCACCGGGTCCGGCGCGGCCGTGGGCATGGCCGCCGATGCGGGCGCGTCGGCCTGCGCCGCCACGGGCGTCACGGCGCTTGCCGCGGGCGCCGCCGTCTCCCCTTCCACCGGTGGCTCGGCCAGCTCGCCCTCGGCCGGTGGTTCCTGCAGTCCGCCGTCCTCGACGCTTGACGCGCTGTCGAGGTCCTGCTGCGCGCCCATCTCGACCAACTCGGTTTGTGGCGCTTCCGGCGCGGTGACGATCCGGTAGCTCAGGCCCATGACGGCGGCGAACACCAGCGCCGGCAGCAGCGCGACGGCCAGGTTCGAGACCAGCGTGCGGCCCGGGAGCTTGGCGGCGTGCCGGCCCTTGATGGCGCGCAGCAGGCCGGGCACCGCGCCCTTGCCGTAGGCGCCGGGAATCGCTTGCGTATAGGCCGGCAGCGCGACGATGCGTTCGGAGGCGGGCAGCGGCGGCGCCATGGCGGGCCTGAGCTTGGCGAGGAGCAGCACGTAGCCCACGTACAGGGCGGCCAGCATCAGGCCCGGGAAGAAGGCGCCCGCATACAGCTTGACCACCGAGACCCCGGCCGTCGCTCCGTAGACGATCAGGAGCACCGAAGGCGGGATCAGGATACCGAGGCAACCGCCCGCCGTGATGCAGCCGCTCGACAACTGGGCGCTGTAGCCGGCCTTGAGCATGGCCGGCAGCGCCAGCAGGCCCATCAGGGTGACGACCGCGCCGACGATGCCGGTGGCGGTGGCGAACACCGCGCAGGTGACGATGGTGGCCACGGCCAGCGAGCCGGGCATGCGCGCCATCGCCAGGTGCAGGCTCTTGAACAGGCGCTCGATCAGGTTGGCGCGCTCCACCAGGTAGCCCATGAAGATGAACAGCGGGATCGAGATCAGCACGTCGTTGGCCATCACCGAATAGGCGCGCTGCACCATCAGGTCGAGCGTCTGCTGTACCGCCAGGTCGGGATTCTGGCTGTGGTAGGCGAACCAGGAGAACATCACGCCCATGCCCATCAGGGTAAACGCGGTGGGAAAGCCGAGCATGATCGCGACCACGACCAGCGCCAGCATCAACAGGCCCAGGTGGCCGTTGGTCATCTCGCCTGGGGCCGGCATCAGGGCGAACAAGGCGACCACGATCGCCACCAGGATCGACAGGCCGAACCAGATTTCCTTCCTCATGGCGTGCGCTCCCCGGGCAGGTTCACCGCCGCCTTGAGCTTGTCGACGTCGACCTCTTCGACATCGGGCTCGCGCGCCGGCCATGCGCCATCGCGCAGGCAGACGATGCAGCGCACGATCTCGACGAAGCCCTGCAGCAGGAGCAGCACGCCGGCAAAGGGAATCACCATCTTGAACGGGTACAGCGGGGGGCCGTTGGCGGTGAGGGTCGAGTGCTCGCGGATGGCGAACGACTCGGCCGCATAGGTATAGCCGGCCCAGACCAGGGCCACCACGCCGGGGATGAAGAAGACGAAGTACAGGACCAGATCGAGGCCGGCCTGCAGGCGCGGCGGGAAGAAACTGTACAGCACGTCGCCGCGCACGTGGCCGTTCTTGGCCAGCGTGTAGGCCCCCGCCATCATGAAGGCGGCGCCGTACATCATGATCATCAGGTCGAAGGCCCAGGGATTCGGGGTATTCAGGACGTAGCGCGCGAAAACTTCCCAGGTGATGAGGAAAGTAAGGGCGACGATCAGCCAGGAAAAGGCCTGCCCTACCCAGCTGCTGACCCGGTCGACGAAAAACAAGAGGTTTTGCATGGAGCTGCTCCGGTCGAACGAACAGGGCCCACCCCTCATCATGACGGGTGGACATACCTATGAGCGTGTGGCCAGGGCCCGCCTGCCTGTCTTACCGTTCGCCACAAGAGCGTCGCACCGGCGAAGGCCGGTGCCCAATGGGGATGCCCGGCGTTTGCGCCGGCAAGGATTGGGTTCCGGCCTTCGCCGGAACGACGTGGCTCTGTTCCGTTCGTCAGTCAGGCCGACCCAGGCACTCAAGCCTTCTTGGCCGGCGCCTTGCGGCCGAAGTAGTGGTTGTAGGCCATGCGGCGCGGATTGTTGGTGTCCATGTCCCACTTCATCGCGCGCTCGGCAAAGGCGCGCATCGAGGCCTCGACCTTCTTGAAGAGCGGATTGTCGGCGCCCTTCTTGGCCACCACCTGGTCCCACACGGCCAGCTGCGCCTGCAGCACCGAGTCCGGCGTCTTGTAGAACTTGACGCCGTTCTGGGACTGCATGCCGGCGTAGTCCTTGGAATAGCGGTCGATCGCCTTCCACGACATGTCGCTCGATGCCGCCTCGACGGCGTTCTCGATGATCGCCTTCAGTTTGGCCGGCAGCGCGTCGTACCTGGTCTTGTTGAAGGTGACCTCGAACTGCTCGGAGCTCTGGTGGAAGCTTTGCAGCATGCAGATCTTGGACACGTCCGGAAAGCCCAGCACCCGGTCCGAGCTGGCATTGTTGAATTCGGCGCCGTCCAGCAGGCCGCGGTCCATCGCCGGCACGATTTCGCCGGCCGGCAGCGCGTTCACCGCCGCGCCCATGGCCGTGAACATGTCGATCGCGAGGCCGTTGGTACGGAACTTCAGGCCCTTCAGGTCTTCGACCTTGCTGACCGGTTTCTTGAACCAGCCCAGCGGCTGGGTTGGCATCGGGCCGGTGAGGAAGGAGACGACGTTGGCGCCGATGCTCTTGTACAGCTCGGCCAGCAGCGCCTTGCCGCCGCCGTACTTGTGCCAGGCCAGCACCATGTTGGCGTCCATGCCGAAGGCCGGGCCCGAGGTCCACAGCGCGATGGCGCTCTGCTTGCCGTAGTTGTAGCCCATGACGCCGTGGCCGCCGTCGAGGGTGCCCTTGGAGACGGCGTCGAGCAGGCCGAAGGCGGGAACGACGGCGCCGGCGGGCAGCACCTCGATCTTCAGTTCGCCCCCGGTCATGTCGTTGACCTTCTTGGCGAAGTCGAGGGCGTATTCGTGGAAGATGTCCTTGCTGGGCCAGGTACTCTGGAAGCGCATCTGCTTCGGCGTCTGGGCGGTGGCGACCATCGGCACCGCGAGGGTGGCGCCGGCGGTGCCGGCGGCCGCGGTGCCGAGGAACTTGCGGCGGGTGGATGCGGGCTTCTTTGAATCGTCGTTACGCTGCTTCATCGTCTGTCTCCTGTCTGGTTTTTTACACGATTGAATCGCTACACGTACAACAGCTGGCTGATGGGTGGACTTCTCCTTCTGTAAATATCTGCATGCCGACTCGCAGCATGGGCCTGTTTCCTTACGGATTTCTTACATGTGGCTTACGAGGATCGGTCTGTTTTATTTTTCTGTCAAGCATCACTACGCCTCGGCAGCCGTCCGGATGCAAGAGCGGCGCCCGGCACCTGCCTGGATAGTCGAAGGATGCGTCCCTCCCTGTGCACTCTCAAACCGAATAAGCATATGAGGGGCTAGGATCGGGATGTCTGTCTTACAACAGGAGAAGACGATGCATCCTGCATCCGCCATGCGCATACGCCTGCTCGACAAGACCAACCTGAACGAAAGCTACCAGCATTCGGTCCTGATCTCGGCGCTGCGCAGCCTCGCCGCGCTTCAGGTCGTCGCCGCCCATCTCCGTGGCGAGCTGTTCCCGAGCCTGAAAACAGTGGCCGACCCATCGCTCTGGTACCAGGCACTGGCCTTCTTCACCGGGTTCTCGCACATCGCGGTCGTGATCTTCTTCCTGCTGAGCGGCTGGCTGGTCGGCGGCAGCCTGCTGAACAAGCTGGGCGAACCCAACTGCATGCTGTCGTATGCGATCGACCGCCTGACCCGCATGTGGATCGTGCTGGTGCCGGCCTTCGTGCTCACGCTGGCGATCGGCACCATCACGCAGACGGTCGACCCTGGCCGGATCAGCTATGCGCCGGACAATGAGTATTCATGGAGTACGTTCTGGGGCAATCTGTTCGGTTTGCAGGGGATGGCGGTCCCTCGCTTCGGCGGCAATTTCTCCCTGTGGAGCCTGGCGAACGAGATGTGGTACTACGCCCTGTTTCCACTGCTGCTCCTGCCGGTGATCGGGCAGCGCGGGAGCACGAAAGTGGCGGGCCTGGCCGCCTGCGCCGTCATCGGCTACCTGCTGCTGTTCGACATCATGCTGTATTTCGTGATCTGGTTGCTTGGCGTGCTGTTTTCGCGGATCCGCATTGACATGAGCCGCGTCGCGCGCCTTCTGCTGATCGTCGTGCTCATCGGACTGGCCGTTTATTTTCGAATGAAAGGCAGTATCGGCACCCTGGTCGCGGCGACGTTTGCAGAGGACCTGCTGTTCAGCGTACTCTTCCTTTGCCTGCTGTCGAGCCTGCAGTTTCCGGCGGATCGGGCGCGCATCGG
>NZ_JBKBOV010000066.1:0-15754 GCF_046293535.1 Massilia sp.
GAATGAAAGGCAGTATCGGCACCCTGGTCGCGGCGACGTTTGCAGAGGACCTGCTGTTCAGCGTACTCTTCCTTTGCCTGCTGTCGAGCCTGCAGTTTCCGGCGGATCGGGCGCGCATCGGCAACCGGCTGGCGAACATTGCCGGACTGCTGGCGCCGTTCTCGTTCACGCTCTATGTCATCCACTACCCCCTGATTCACCTGGCCGAGTTCTTGCACGACCCGATCGGGGGGCAAACGCTATCGACAACTGACCCCGCGTCCCTGCTCGTGTACGGGGCGCTGTTCGTCGCCATCGTGGTGTTCGCCTACCTGTTCCACCTGCCCTTCGAAGCGCACACCTACCGGCTGCGGCGTTTCGTCAAGCGGATGGTGCTGGCGCCTGCGGGCGAGCCCTCCTATGGCCAACGGTGACAAGGGCAGGCGCAGGAGACCGACCGGCTAGCCTTGCGGACTCTCGCTCATCTGCCGGCAGTATTTGCCGAGGTGCTCCGGCAGGTCAGCCGGACATACACCGCATTGCTGGTTGCCGGGAACCGCATAGTCGATAAACTTTGGGTACGGCAGCTTGAGCTCCCCCATGATCTGCCGGAATTCTTCGATCGACCGGTCGGCCCCGAGTCGGGGATTGCGCTGCTTCTCCTGCATGATCGAGGAGACCCACCTTTTCTGATAATCGTGCGCCGGGTAGACCAGGGTTTCATCGGGCAGCGCGAACAGCTTTCCCCGTACGCTGTGATACAGCGCATCCGTATCGCCCTGCTGGAAGTCGGTGCGCCCGCATCCCTCGATCAGCAAGGCGTCGCCGGTGAATACACGGTCGCCCAGGACATAGGCAAAATGTCCCGACGTGTGGCCCGGCGTATGCAGGGGCTGGAATTGCAACGATCCGATCCTGAACGGCACCCCTTCCTCTAACTGGACGTCCGCACACTCGACGCGCTCCGCGGCCGGCGCCGCGATTCTGCTCCCGACCAGCCTCTTGAGTTCCAGCGCAGCCGTGATGTGATCGGCATGGACGTGGGTGTCGATGCTGCAGGCCAGCGTCAGGCCCAGGCGCCGCAGCTCCTCCAGATCGCGTTCCACCGTCACGATCACAGGGTCGACCAGGACCGCCTGTCCGGTCTCGGGGCAGCCGATCAAATAGGTATATGTGCTCGACAAGGGTTCGAAAAGCTGACGGAAGATCATGCGGTTCTCCTCGACATGCATGGCTGGGCTTCGCTTTCACACGGCGCCCCGAGGGCGCTATCCGATCACCGCAGTATAGGATGCCGAGACGCTATCCGGCGCAGCGATGCGCTAGCGCGAGGCGGCGATCGCTGCGAACGACGGCTGGTCGCTGGCCTCGCCGTCCGGCCGGTTGCACACCAGGGTGGCGAAGCCCTGCCCCTTCAAGCGTGCGACGTCGGCCGGCGCGAGCTGCGCGGCGACCGCATAGCCCTTGCCGAGATAACGGATGTCCATGCTGTCCTCCATGGGATCAAAATAGAAAACTACAATATATTGTAAAATATATTGTTTTCAGATATAATGTAAAACAGTAGATTGAACGAGGTCTCTTCATGCCAGACACGCAACAACTCGATTTGCAGCAGATGCGCAATGCCGCCGCCCAAGCCTGCGCGCTCCTGAAGGTATTGGGCAATCCCGACCGCCTCCTGCTGCTGTGCCAGCTGAGCCAGGGTGAATACGCGGTGGGCGAGCTCGAGACCCTGCTGGGCATCACGCAGCCCACCTTGTCCCAGCAACTCGGCGTGCTGCGCGAAGAACGGCTGGTCAGCACCCGGCGCGAAGGAAAGCAGGTTTTCTACCGGATCGACAGCGAGGCAGCGCTGGCGCTCATGCAGGTGCTCTACCAGCAGTTCTGCCTGCCAGACCAAGGAGTCAAACCATGAACATCGACTGGGTCCATTTCACCCCCTGGAGCTCGCTCGCCGGCGGCTTGACCATCGGCGCCGCCGCGGCGGCCTTCATCCTGCTCAACGGCAGGATCGCGGGCATCAGCGGCATCCTCGGCGGCCTGCTGCGGCCATCCGGCGGCGACGTCGGCTGGCGCATCGCCTTCCTGCTCGGCCTGGTCGCCGCGCCGCTCGCCTACGGCGCCGTGTACCCCCTGCCGGTGCCGACCGTCGACGCTGGCGAACTCACGCTGGTCGCCGCCGGCCTGCTGGTCGGCGTGGGCACGCGCTACGGCGCCGGATGCACCAGCGGCCACGGCGTGTGCGGCCTGTCGCGCCGCTCGCCGCGCTCGCTGGCCGCCACCGCGGCCTTCATGCTGGCCGGCTTTGCCACCGTCTTCGTGGTACGCCATCTGCTTGGATAAGGAGAATCACGATGCACATCCTGACAGCACTGCTCATCGGACTGATCTTCGGCATCGGACTGATCGTGAGCGGCATGAGCGACCCCGCCAAGGTCCTCGGCTTCCTCGACCTCACAGGCAACTGGGATCCCTCGCTCGCCTTCGTGATGGGCGGCGCCATCCTGGTGAGCGCGCCGGCGTTCTGGTTCGCGGGCAAGCGCGAGCGCGCGCTGCTGGGCGCGCCCATGCGCCTGCCCACCGCGAGCCGGATCGACCGCCGTCTCGTGCTCGGCTCGCTCGCCTTCGGCGCCGGCTGGGGCCTGGCCGGCTATTGCCCGGGTCCGGCGCTGGCCTCGCTCGCCACCGGCGGCACGAAGCCGCTCGTGTTCACGATTGCCATGGTGGCCGGCATGGCGATCTTCGAGCTGATCGAGTGGGCCCGCGCCAGCCGCATCGCCCGGAGCGCCTGAACCATGCCTGCGCCAGTCCCCATCCAGCCAACAGGCATGCGGCGCGGGCCGTCATGCTGACCGCCGCCGCGCTCGGGCTGGTCGTTGGCCTGATCCTGGCGCTGACCGGCGCCGGCGGCGGCATCCTGGCGGTTCCGCTGCTGGTCTTCGGCACTGGCGCCGGTGTCGCCGAAGCCGGCCCGATCGGCCTGCTCGCGGTGGGCGTGGCGGCCGCGCTCGGCGCCGTGCTGGGCCTGCGCGCCGGCATTGTGCGCTACCGCGCCGCCCTGCTCATCGCCGCCGCCGGCATGGTGCTCGCGCCGGCCGGACTGTGGGCGGCGCGCGCGGCGGACGCCCGCTGGCTGGGGGTGCTGTTCGCCCTGACCCTGCTGTACGTGGCCTTCAGGACCTACCGCCAGGCCGCCGCGCCCGCATCCGACGCCGCCACCCAGGGCCAGGCGCCGTGCAAGCGCGGCGCGGCGGACGGTCGCTTCATCTGGTCCCGCCCGTGCGCGCGCGCCCTGGTCCTGTCGGGCGCCGCCGCCGGCTTCCTGTCGGGCCTGCTGGGCGTCGGCGGCGGCTTCGTGATGGTTCCCGTCCTGCAGCGCTATACCGACTTGCCGATCAAGTCGGCGGTCGCCACCTCGCTCGCCGTGATCGCCATCATTTCCAGTGCCGGCGTGGCCGCAGCGGCCGCCCAGGGCGCCGTCGACTGGCCGACCGCGGCGCCGTTCGCGGCGGGCGCGCTGGCGGGCATGCTCGGCGGCCGCTCGCTGGCGTCGCGCATTGCCGGGCCCCGGCTGCAACAGGGCTTCGCCCTGCTCTCGGCCCTGGTCGCCCTCGGGATGATCGGCAAGGCCTTTATCTGATTGATTATGCGTAAGGAGAACGCCATGAACATCAACCCCATCCAGCTGTTCGATGCCGAATCCTCGACCTTCACCTACATCCTGGCCGCGCCGGGCGAGTCCGATGCGGTGATCATCGATCCGGTCGAGCGCCACTGGGAACGGGACCTGCGCCACATCGAGCGCCTGGGCTTGCGCCTGCGCTACGTGCTCGAAACCCACGCCCACGCGGACCACGTCACCTCCGCCGGCCGCTTGTGCGAGAAGACCGGCGCGCTGGCCGCGGTGCCGAGCGGCTGCGGCATCCTGCCGGCCGAACTGCAACTGAACGACGGTGAACTGATCCGCTTCGGCAAGGCCGAAGAAATCCGCGTGCTGCACACGCCGGGCCATACCGCAGGCAGCATGAGCTATGTCTGGCGTGGCAACGTGTTCACGGGCGACACCCTGCTGATCGACGGCTGCGGACGGACCGACTTCCAGAGCGGCAGTGCGGACGCCCTGTACGACAGCGTCAACGAGAAGCTGTTCGCGCTGCCGGACGACACCCGCATGTGGCCGGCCCACGACTACAAGGGCCAGGCGGTGTCGACGATCGGATGGGAAAAGCGGCATAACGCGCGCCTGGCGGGTCGCAGCCGGGACGACTTCGTGCGCCTGATGGGGGAACTGAATCTGCCCAGGCCGACCCTGATCGATATGGCGGTGCCGGCCAACCAGAATCTGGGACTACCGCACGGGGCGTGACCCTCATGCGGTAAACGAAAAAGAGCTCCAGGGGTTGGAGCTCTGCTTCGGTATGCTTGGCGGAAGCGGTGAGATTCGAACTCACGAACGGGTTCCCCCGTCGGCAGTTTTCAAGACTGCTGCCTTCAACCACTCGGCCACGCTTCCCATGAGGAACCGGCATTATACCTAATTCATCCATGCCGGGCAGCGATTCTGCTCACTCCCTCAGCCCACCAGCAACCAGTTCTCCCGCAGACAACGCTCGAACTCTCCCGCCGGCAGCGGCTTGCTGTACAGGTAGCCCTGCACCTCGTCGCAGCCCGAGGCGCGCAGGAAGGCCAACTGCTCGAGCGTCTCCACGCCCTCCGCGATCACGCGCAGGCCGAGCTGCTGCGCCATGCTGACGATGGTTCCCGCGATCGCGCAGTCGCTCGGATCGTCCGGGATCCCGAAGGTGAACGAGCGGTCGATCTTCAGAGTGTCGATCGGGAAGCGCTTCAGGTAGGACAGGCTCGAATAGCCGGTGCCGAAGTCATCCAGCGACAGCGCCACGCCCAGCTGGTGGATGCGGTCCATGATCGCCGTCACGCGCTCGAAATCGTGCATCAGCGTGCTCTCGGTGATCTCCAGCTCCAGCCACGAGGCGTCCAGCCCGTAGCGCGCCAGGGTGTCGGCCACGCGGCCCGGGAGCGAAGGCGTGAACTCGCGCGCCGACACGTTCACCGCCAGGCGCAGCGGCGCGATGCCGGCGCGCTGCCAGATCGCGGCCTGGGCGCAAGCCTGCTCCAGCACCCACTCGCCCACCTGCACGATCAGGCCGGTGCTCTCGGCCAGCGGAATGAATTCGCCGGGGGGCACGATCCCGCGGGTCGGATGCACCCAGCGCACCAGGGCCTCGGCGCCGACCACGCGGTCGCTGCCGAGCTCGAACTTCGGCTGGTAATACAGGGTCAGCTCGCCGTTGCCGAGCGCCTGGCGCAGTCCGGATTCGATGCGCATGCGCTCCTGCATGCCCTGGTTCATGTCCTGGCTGTAGAAGGCGACGCTGCGGTCCGGGTTGGCGTCCAACTGCTTGGCGCGCTCCATCGCGATGTCCGCCAGCCCCAGCAGGGTCTCGGCCTCGCTGCCGTCCTGGGGGTAGACGCTGATGCCGATGCTGGCGCCCACGCGCAGGTCGTGGCCGCCGATCAGGAAGGGCGCATCCAGGGCCGCCTGCAGCTTCTGCGCCACCGTGGTGGCCTCGAAGTGCTGGCGGATGTCGAACAGGCCCACCGCGAATTCGTCGCCGGACAGGCGCGCCACCACGTCCTCGTCGCGCAAGGTGGCGCGGAAGCGCTGGGCCGCCTGGCGCAACAGTTCGTCTCCGATCCTGCGACCCAGGGTGTCGTTGATGCGCTTGAAGCGGTTCAGGTCGATGAACAGCACGCAGCCGGCCGCCTCGTTGCGCTGCGCGACCATCAGGGCCTGGTCGACCAGGCGCGCGAACAGCGTGCGGTTCGGCAGGCCGGTGAGTTCGTCGTAATAAGCCAGGTGGTGCAGCTGCTCCTCGGCCTGTTTTCGTTCCGTGATGTCGGTGAGGTAGGCGATCAGGCCGATCGGACGTTCGGCCAGGTCGCGCAAGGGCGACAGCGACAGGCTGGCCCAGAACACCTCGCCCGATTTCTTCCGGCGCCGCACTTCCATCATGCGCCCGCCGTTCTCCGCGAAATCGTCGTCGAAGCCGTCGTCCTCGTCGGCGTACAGGAACAGGATGTTGCGGCCGATGGCCTCCAGCGCGGTATAGCCGAACAGCTCCTCGGCGCCGCGGTTCCAGCTGGTGATGTAGCCCATCTGGTCCATGGTCAGCACCGACTCGTGGATCTGGTCCAGGATCTGCGACTGGTGCGCCAGCTGCGCCTCCATCTGCGCATAGGCATGGGTCGAGCGCACCGCCAGCGAATGCACCTGCAGCAGCGAGGCGGTCAGGTGGGCCAGGCCGGCCAGCCGGCGCGCATCGTCGCTGGTGTAGGCGTCGCGGCCCGCCACTTCGTAGACGCCGAACTGTTCCGACGCGCCTGCCACCGCCTGGCGCAGCACCTGGAACGTGCCCTGCAGGCCGCCGACGCCGGCGCCCGGCAGGAAGCGCCCGACCGGGCTGCCCAGCAGCGCGGCCGCGACGCGGCCCAGTTCATCGTAGAGGGCGGCGCCGCGCAGGCGCAGGACGGCGTCGCTGGCGGCGGTCGTGGCGCCGACGAAATCGAGTGATGCGTCAATCGCTACGAGCGCCTGCATGTCAGACATTCCGTCCCACCTGGATGGCCCAGTGATAGGCATTCAACTGGCTGTTCCACCAGTCGGCGGGATCGAGGCCCGCAGCGTTGAGGGCCTCGAGGGAGGGATGGGTTTCCGTCAGGCGCAACCAGCTACCCAGCTCGCCGCTGCGCGCCAGCAGCGCCTCGGAGACGTGCTCCGGCAGGTTCAGGTCGGCGACAATCTCGGCCATCGGCATGTGCAGCAAGCGGTCGAGCAGCGAGAACACGCCGGTCATGAAGGCCAGGTCGCACACGTCGCGCCCTCCCCCGCCCGCCTTGCACAGCGCTTCCAGCTGCGCCGCGCGGCGTGCCGCCAGCGGCAGCAGCAGGTTCGGCAGGCCGTCGGCCTGCTGGCGCGCGTACAGCAGCAGCTGCAGCCAGCGCTGCAACTGGCGCCGGCCGAGCAGGTTGATGGCCTGGTTGAAGCTGGTGATCTGGGTGCTCACGGCAAACGCGGCCGAATTGACCAGCTTGAGCAGGTGATAGGACAGGGTCGGGTCCTGCTTGAGCTGCTGCTCGAGCTCGCGCGAATCGGCGTCGCGCGACAGCAGGCCGAGCAGGGTCAGGATGCGCCGCCTCGAGCTGCCGTCCTGCCGGTCGGCGCCGGCCAGCAGCGGGTCGTACGGATAGTCGCCGCTGAACCAGTCGAAGCCGGCCATCTCGCTGTGCGTGAACGCGGCTGCGCTGTCGACGCGGCGCGCCAGGTGCGGTCCGAACAGCGCGGCCAGGCGCCCGGCCGGCTGCGGGTCGCGCACGCAGTCGCGCGCGATGGTGCGCAGCGCCGGCGGCGGCTTGACGCCTTGGGGCGGCGCTCCGTCCAGCCACAGGCGGTAGCCGAGTTCGTGCAGTTCGGTGAGGCGGCGCGCCACGCCGTCGTCAAGCAGGGCAGCGGCGGACACGACGAAGCCGATGCGGTTGGCCGGCATCAGGGCCAGTACCGGCGGACTCAAGGCGGCGGGATGGTCGAGCAGCAGGAGAGCGTCGAGCGGGGCGATCGCGGCCAGCAGGTCGGGATTGCCGAACACCGCCTGCAGGCGCTGCTGCAGGTCGATGCCGCCCTCGACCCGCAGGCAAAGCGCGACCCACTCGTTCTGCCCATTGGCGACCGGGTCGATTGCTACCAGCGGAAACGAGTGAGGGTCCAGCTCGGCCATTTTTATGCTTTCGAAACTCAGGCTCTGAGTGATATTCGGTCAATCTTATTCGACAGATTATCAGAAAGCAACATCTTTTATTTCTTTAGAGATACTTCATGTACATGGTCCGGCGTAACCGCGGTTGTCGGCCCGCTGGATGGCGAAGCGGATCAGTTCCGCCTGCCCTTCGATGCCGAGCTTGCGCTTGATGTTCAGGCGGTGGGTTTCGACGGTGCGCACCGACAGGTCGAGCACGCGGGCGATCTGCTTGTTCGACTGGCCGCCGGCGATCTGGTCCAGTACCTCCTGTTCGCGCGCGGTCAGGATGTCGCCGGATGCGGCCGGGCAGGCCAACTGGCGCGCCAGCGCGGCGCTATAGTAGATGCCGCCGCCCATCACGGTATCGATGGCCAGCACGATGTCCTTGCCCGGCGCATCCTTGAGCACGTAGCCGCGCGCGCCGGCCTGGATCGCCTGGGTGACGTATTCCGGCTTGTCGTGCATCGACAGGATCAGCACCGCGATGCCGGGATAGTGCTGGAGCAGGCGCGCGGTGGCGTCGATGCCGCTGCCGCCCTTCATGTTCACGTCCATCAGCACCAGGTCGGGCCGGCAGTCGCCGGCCTGCTCGATGGCTTGCTGGCCGGATCCGGCCTCGCCCACCACGCGCAGGCGCGGCGCGGCTTCCAGGCGCGCGCGCAGGCCGTCGCGCACCAGGGGATGGTCGTCCACCAGCAGGATCCTGATTTCCGAAGCTTCACTCATGTCTGCTCTTTCAAATCGATGCCGGCCACCACGCGGGTGCCGAGCGGCGAGGAATCGATCGCCAGCCGGCCGCCGATCGCTTCCATCCTTTCCATCATGTTGCGCAGGCCGATGCCGCGCTGCGGGTGCAGCGCGATGTGGTGGGGGTCGAAGCCGCCGCCATCGTCGGCGATGCTGAGCGTCAGGCAGCGCCCGCGCCGTACCAGGCTCACCTCCACCCGGTGCGCGCCGGCATGGCGTTCGACGTTGGTCAGCGCCTCCTGGGCGATGCGAAACAGCACCGTGCCGGCCATCTCGGGCAGGCTGTCCACCGTCCCTTCCGTTCGAAAGCGCACCGGCGTGCCGGTATGGCGCCCGAACTCGCTCGCCAGGTAGTCGAGCGCCGGCGCCAGGCCCAGGTCGTCCAGCAGCGCCGGACGCAGGTCGTGCGAGATGCGGCGCACTTCGCCCAGCACCGATTTCACCTGCTCCACGGTGCGCTCGAGCGCGCCGCGCGCCTGGCGCTGCTGGGCCGGGTCGCCGTCCAGGCGGATGATGCCCGCTTCGAGCTGCAGCTTGACCGAGACCAGCGCCTGGCTGATCCCGTCGTGCAGGTCGCGCGACAGGCGCGCCCGTTCGTCCTCCTGCGACTCGACCACGCGCTGGGCCAGCGCCTTGAGCTTGGCGTCGGCCACGCGCAACTCGCGCAGGTTGAGCACCACGCCGCCGCAGGCTACCGCGCTCGATGCCAGCACGGCCAGGCCGGCGATCCACAGCAGCGTTTCGCCGATGTTGCGCGACTGCTGGGCATCGACCTGGGCCAGCGCGGCCTCGACGTCGTCCAGGTAGATCCCGGTGCCCATCATCCAGCCCCAGTGCGCCACCGGCACCACGTAGCCGAGCTTGGGCGCCGCCCGATCCGAAGAAGGCTTGGCCCAGGTATAGCGGTGAAAGCCGCCGCCGGCGCGCGCGCGTTCGATCAGGCGCTGGATGGTCGGCACGCCCCTGGCGTCGACCCAGTTCCACATGTCGGTGCCGACCAGCTCGGGCTGGCGCGGGTGCATCAGGTTGCGGCCCCGCATGTCGTAGACGAAGAAATAGCCGTCCTCGCCGAAGCTCAGCGAACCGAGGATGCGCTTGGCCTCTTCCAGGGTGGCGGGGTCGCTGCGCCCCGACTGCACCAGGTGGCCGATCGCCTGCGTGGCCAGGGCCACGTAGTGGCGCAACTCGGCCTCCTTGCTGGCCAGGTAGGCGCGCTGGATGGTGGCGCGTTGCTGCCGGGCCAGCTCGGCGGCCTGCTGGCGCACGAACAGGGCGATGGCGCACAAGGCCACGATCAGCGGCCCGATCGCCAGCACGATCACCTTCTGCCTCAAGCGCATCCTGTTTCTCCCAACAATTCAGTCCAACATTTTACGAGGGAAATGGATGAATTGCCGGGCGCTCCTTCTACGTAGTACTACGCAGGCCCTGCGTAATGGTGCGCTTGTGGCGCTGATATTGGTGCAACATACTCTCCGGCAGGCTGTCCAAAAAACCGCCGGTCGAACGGGTACGCGACCGGCCACAAGAAGTCGTCAATCCATCCTCGGAGGAGCACCATGAAAAGCATGTCGAGCGCGCTCGGCTGGATCGCCCTGTCGATCCTGGGCGCATTTTCGCTCGGTTTCATCGCCGTCAAGCAAGGCGAGACCATCAACGCGATCTGGATCGTCGCAGCGGCAGTCTGCGTCTACCTGATCGCCTACCGCTTCTACAGCAAGTTCATCGCCTACAAGGCGCTGCAACTCGACCCCAAGCGCCAGACCCCCGCCTACAAGTACAACGACGGCCTGGACTACGTCCCGACCAACAAATACGTCCTGTACGGCCACCACTTCGCGGCGATCGCCGGCGCCGGTCCGCTGGTCGGCCCGGTGCTGGCGGCCCAGATGGGCTACCTGCCGAGCATGATGTGGATCCTGGCCGGCGTCGTCTTCGCCGGCGCCGTCCAGGACTTCATCGTGCTGTTCATGTCGACCCGCCGCGACGGCCGCTCGCTCGGCGACCTGATCAAGTCCGAGATGGGCGAGATCCCCGGCCTGATCGCGCTGCTGGGCACCTTCATGATCATGGTGATCATCCTGGCGGTGCTGGCGCTCATCGTGGTCAAGGCGCTGACCCACTCGCCGTGGGGCAGCTTCACCGTGATGGCCACCATCCCGATCGCGCTGTTCATGGGCCTGTATTCGCGCTACGTGCGCGTCGGCCGCATCGGCGAAGTGTCGATCATCGGCTTCGTGCTCCTGATGCTGGCCATCGTCGGCGGCCAGTGGGTGCACGAGTCGCCGACCTGGGGCCCGATGTTCGACTTCACCGGCACCCAGCTCACCTGGATGCTGATCGGCTACGGCTTCATCGCCTCGGTCATCCCGGTGTGGCTGCTGCTGGCGCCGCGCGACTACCTGTCCACCTTCCTGAAGATCGGCACCATCGTGGCGCTGGCGATCGGCATCCTCATCGTCGCCCCGGACCTGCGCATGCCGGCCGTGACCAAGTTCATCGATGGCAGCGGCCCGGTATGGTCGGGCAACCTGTTCCCCTTCCTGTTCATCACCATCGCCTGCGGCGCGGTGTCGGGCTTCCACGCGCTGATCTCCTCGGGCACCACCCCGAAGATGATCGAGAACGAGACCCACGCCCGCTTCATCGGCTACGGCGGCATGCTGATGGAATCCTTCGTGGCCATCATGGCGCTGGTGGCGGCGTCCACCATCGACCCGGGCGTCTATTTCGCCATGAACAGCCCGGCCGCCATCCTCGGCACCACCGCGCAGTCGGCAGCGGCCGCCGTGTCGCAGATGGGCTTCGTCATCACCCCGGAGACGCTCGAGCAGATGGCCAAGGACGTCGGCGAGAACACCATCATCTCGCGCGCCGGCGGCGCGCCGACCCTGGCCGTGGGCATGGCCCACATCCTGTCGAACGTGATCGGCGGCCAGGCCATGATGGCCTTCTGGTACCACTTCGCGATCCTGTTCGAGGCCCTGTTCATCCTGACCGCGGTGGATGCGGGCACCCGCGCCGGCCGCTTCATGCTGCAGGACCTGCTGGGCGCCTTTGCCCCCTCGCTCAAGCGCACCGAGTCGCTGCCGGCCAACCTGCTGGCCACCGGCCTGTGCGTGGCCGCCTGGGGCTACTTCCTGTACCAGGGCGTGGTCGACCCGCTGGGCGGCATCAATACCCTGTGGCCGCTGTTCGGCATCGCCAACCAGATGCTGGCCGGTATCGCGCTGATGCTGGGCACCTGCGTGCTGTACAAGATGAAGCGCGCGCAATACGCCTGGATCACGGTCGTGCCGACCCTGTGGCTGCTGGCCTGCACGCTCACCGCCGGCTGGCAGAAGATTTTCGCCGCCGATCCGAAGGTCGGTTTCCTGGCCCACGCCGACAAGTTCCAGGCCGCGCACGACGCCGGCACGGTGCTGGCCCCGGCCAAGACCATCGAGCAGATGGAGCGCATCATCTTCAACGACTACGTCAACGCGACGCTGTCGGGCTTCTTCATGTTCGTGGTGCTGGCGGTGCTGGTCTACGGTGTGCGCACCGTCATGGCGGCTCGGGCAAGCAACGCCCCGACCGCCAAGGAGACGCCGTACGTCGCCATGCCCACCGCACAGGTGCAATGATGTTCGGCGCCCTGCTGGAGGCTGGCAAGGAGGCGGGCAAGTACCTCGGGCAGAGCATGCGCCTGATGGTCGGCCTGCCCGAGTACGACACCTACCTGGCGCACATGGAACGTACCCATCCGGACCAGACGCCGATGAGCTACGAGGAGTTCTTCCGGGAGCGCCAGGAAGCGCGCTACGGCGGCAAGCGGGCGACCTGCTGCTGAAGTCTGCTTGCCGCAAGAGTAACAAGGGGACGCTGCGGCGTCCTCTTGTTATTTCAGCGACCGGCGGGAAGGCAGACCAGATTGATGGGCGCCGCGATGTCGTCGAAACGATGGGCGTCGGCCGAGCTCACCGTTTCGCCAGGGCTGCCGTCGGCCGTGAAGACCGTCATGGCGTAGCCCAGTTGTTCCAGCATCGCCACGTAGCCGGGCCCGGAGATGCCGCCGATCTCGCGCAGCGCGCGCGGGAAGAACTCGGTCAGGATGACCGGGGCATGCTCGGCAAGCGTCCTGGTGGCGCCGCGGATGATGTGCGGCTCGAAGCCCTCGACATCCATCTTGATGAAGCGGATGCGGCGGTCGTAGTCGACCGAATCGAGCGGCCGGATGCGGATGCGCTCGCCGTGCGCACCGGCCGAGATGAAGGAGCTCCCCGGGTTGGTCGCGTGCGCGCTCAGGTGGAAGGAGCCCTCGCCTTCGCTCGCGCCCAGGCCTGCGCGATGGAGCGAACAGCGCCCCTCGAAGCCGTTGGCGCGCACGCTGCGCGCCAGCATGTCGAAGGTGGTGCGCATCGGCTCGAAGGCATACACGCGGCCGCTCTCCCCCACCGCTCTGGCGGCCTGGAGCGTGAACACCCCGATGTTCGCGCCGGCGTCGATGACGCCGTCTCCTTCGCTAAGCCACGACAGCATGAAGTCGACCTCGGCGTTTTCCCAGTTGCCGTGCAGGACGCCGAACGAGACGAATCCGTCGAACAGGTTCACCCAGATCTGCAGGCCGCGGTAATCGGCCAGCACCCATTTGTCGTGGGGCCACAGGCCGATCTTGTCGCGGATGTCCCAGCGGAAGCGGTGGGAATCGAGCATCCTGAGCCCGACCTGGCGGATGTCATCGCAGGCCAGGTAGTCGTCGAGCGGCGTCAACTGGTCGCAAGGCCAGCCGAACAGGGCGGTATGAACGATGTTGATCTGGTCGATGAAAGGCGGGGCTGCCGGCGCCGCGGCCTGCGTCGCCGTGGCGGGGCCGGCCGGGCCGTCGGCTGGCCGCTTCCTGGGGAGTTGCAGGTTGTCGAGGATGCGCGTGGTCAGGTTCATGCTGGTCTCCTGGTCGTCGTGGCGGACCGGTCCTGCAGGGGTCCAAACGCTCCGAGTCTAGGCGCGAAGAGAGCGGCGGGCTTAGTGAAGATCAGAGGTGCACGAGGAAAGCGCACACGGTGCACGCACCCGGGATGATTATTTGCCCTAGGTACATTGATATCTGTCAACGCCACCCTCCCCCCTTGAACGTATATTTTTTTCTTGCGGGAATTTGCATTCCGCAAAGGAAGCCCTGCGTCGTCCGGTGCCGGGCCGCTCCGCCGTGCCTGCGGGATCAGAATGCCGAACTTCGAGCGCTCCAGCCTGAACCAGAAGCTGACCATCATCTCGCTGCTCTCGACCGCGACCGCCCTGCTGTTCGTGTTCGCGACCTTTGCCGCGACCTCGGTGGCGAACCACCGCAAGGACGAGGCGATGCAGTTGCGGACCTTCGCCCAGGTCATCGCGGCCAGCAGCGCCGACTACCTGCTGCTGCGCGACCGTGCGCGCGCCAGCAGTGCGCTCGGCGCGCTGGCGGCCAAGAGCGACATCGCCTCCGCCGTCCTGTACGACCGCAACGGCAAGCCCTTCGCGCAGTACGTCTCCGCCAGCGACAGCCCGACCGAAGACCTGGTGCCGCCCGAGGCGCTGGACGGCATCGACGCCGACGCCCTGGCCGCGGCCAGCGCCAGCGGCCAGTCGCTGCTGTCGCCGCGCATGCGCCTGTACCTGCCGGTGACGGCCGGCGAACTGCAGGTGGGCGTGGTGATGATCGAGACCGACCTGGTCGCGACCTGGATCGACATCCTCGCCGGCCTGGCGGTGATGGGCCTGGCGATGCTGGTCTCGCTGGTGGTCGCGGTGGCCATGGCCGGCCGCTTCAAGCGCAGCATCGCCGAACCCGTGACCAAGCTGATCCAGGCCGCGCAGAAGGTGTCGATCAGCCAGAACTACAGCCTGCGCATCCCCCACCAGCGCACCGACGAACTGGGGCAACTGATCGACAGCTTCAACACCATGATGGCCCAGATCGAGGACCGCGGGGCAGCCCTGCTGCACCACCGCGACGAGCTGGAACGCCAGGTCGGGGTGCGCACGGAGCAGCTGGAAAAGGCCAAGAACGCCGCCGAAGCCGCCAGCCGCGCCAAGAGCGCCTTCCTCGCCACCATGAGCCACGAGATCCGCACTCCGATGAACGGCGTGCTGGGGATGACCGAGATGCTGCTGGCGACCCCGCTCACCGAGGCCCAGCGCAACTACACCACCTTGGTCAAGCGCTCGGGCGAGCACCTCTTGGTGATCATCAACGACATCCTCGACTTCTCGAAGATCGAGGCCGGCAAGCTGACCATCGAGTACATCAACTTCAACCTGTGGGACCTGCTGGACGACCTCCACAACGTCTACACCCCGCAGGCGGCGGGCAAGGGCATCGGCTTCGACTTCGACATCGCCAACGACATCCCGGTGGCGATCTGCGGCGACCCGAACCGGCTGCGCCAGATCATGGCCAACCTGCTCGGCAATGCCATCAAGTTCACCGAGCAAGGCCGCATCCTGGCGCGGGTGCGCGTGGCCGGCGAAGACACCCAGTCGGTGATGCTGCGCTTCGAGGTGCACGACACCGGCATCGGCATTTCGCGCGAGGCGCGGGCGCGCCTGTTCGAGGCTTTCTCGCAGGCCGACGATTCCACCACGCGGCGCTACGGCGGCACCGGGCTGGGCCTGGCGATCTCGAAGCAGCTGGTGGAACTGATGGGCGGCGCCATCGGCGTCGACAACGCACCCACGCGCGGCTCGATCTTCTGGTTCACGGTCAGCTTCGACAAGCGCCGGGTCGACCCGGATGCGCCCGGCCACCGCCAGCACACGCTGGAGGGCCTGCGCGTGCTGGTGGTGGACGAACAGGAGGAAACCCGCGAAGACCTGGCCCAGCAGCTCCGGGCCTGGCGCGCCAGCGCCGACGGCGCCGCCAGCGCGGCCGCGGGCTACGAGCGCCTGCTGAGCGCGGCAAGAAGCGGCCGGCCCTACGACGCCGCCGTCATCGACATGGAAATGACCCACACCAGCGGCCTGGCGCTGGCCGCCTCGATCAAGGCCGATGCCGACGCGCGCGCCACCCACCTGGTGCTGGTCAGCCCCGAGCGCCTGGCGGCGGATCCGGTGCAGCGCCGCGCCGCCGGCGTCGCCTACCAGCTGGTCAAGCCGGCGCGCGCGGCCGACATGGTCGCCTGTCTGACCGCCTGCGCGGCGCGCCTGCATGCACCCGGCGGCACGGCGGGCCCGGCGCCGGACTGGGGGCCGCT
>NZ_JBKBOV010000067.1:0-15537 GCF_046293535.1 Massilia sp.
CCCCTTCCAGCTGGACGCGCCGGACGACGGGGCCCGGCGCCGGCCGGCGCCGCGCTGATCAACCCGGGCCCGGGTGCTGGAACACCTGGCGCAGATAGGCCAGGAAGGTCTCGTCGGTGCACATCGACTTGCCGGGCGTATCCGAGAGCTTGGCCACCGGTTGCCCGTTGCAGTGGGTCAGCTTCATGACGATGTTCAGTGCCTGGTAGGGCGTGTCGTTGGTGAGCTTGGTGCCGATGCCGAAACCGAGCGTGGTGCGGTCGGCGAAGTGACGGTACAAGCCAAGCGCCTTGGGCACCGTGAGCGCGTCCGAGAACACCAGGCGCTTGCTGCGCGCATCGATGCGCAGCCGAGCGTAGTGGGCCAGGGCCTTCTCGCCCCATTCCACCGGGTCGCCCGAATCGTGACGCAGGCCGTCGAACAGCTTGGCGAAATACAGGTCGAAGTCGCGCAGAAACGCATCCATGCCGACCACATCGGTGAGCGCGGTGCCGAGGTCGCCCCGGTATTCCTGCACCCAGTCTTCCAGGGCCGCCTTCTGGAAGTCGCGCAGGCGCACGCCGAAGGCCTGGTAGGCCTGCAGGTACTCGTGCGCCATGGTCCCGATCGGCACCAGCTTGTACTTGTGCGCCAGGTAGACGTTCGAGGTGCCCTTGAAGAACTGCGGCAGCTCGCGCGCCATGGTCGCCACCACCTCGTCGTGCCATTCGCCGGAAAAGCGCCTGCGCACGCCGAAGTCGAAGAACTCGAAGGGCGTGGCGCGCGCCGGCTCCTGCTCGAAGGCGCGCAGCTCGTCGATCTTCTGCTGCAGGCGCACGCGCGCTTCGGCGATGCCGGCCTGCTGGTCGAAGCGGCGGAAATACAGCTCGTTGACGATGTAGAGCACGAAGATCTCGAAGCCCATCACGTGCACCAGCGGGCCGCTGGCGCGGATGCGCAGGTGCGGTCCGTCGGTGTCGACCTGGATGAACTTGCGCTGGAAGCGGAACAGCGTGAGGAAGTCGGCGAAGTCGCTCTTGATGAAGCGCAGGCCGCGCAGGTAGGCGACTTCGTGGTCGAGGAACATCATCGAGCACAGGTGGTCGAGCTCGCGCTCCACCTCCGTCTTGAGCTCGGCCAGCGGATAGGCCGGCTGGTTGCGGCACAGGAATTCGTATTCTCCGATCGCGTCCGGGTGGCTGTGCAGCAGGGCCTGCCACATGGTGAACTTGTACAGGTCGGTTTCCAGCAGGCTGCGGACGACGGGCTTCATCGGGCTCCTTCAGGCGGTGGCGTGTTCGTTCTGAGTGCGCTTCTTGCTGCGCTTCTTCGGCGCCAGCATGGTGCCGGTGCAGCCGGGCGTGCCGCAGCGGCAGGCGAACAGCTTCTTGAGGGCCGGCGTGTGGCGCTCGTCATAGATCAGCGCGTAATTGTAGTTCAGCTCTTCGCCGGGCGCGATGTCGCGCATCGCGTGGATGTAGACCCGCCCCTCGTCCTCGAAGGCTTCGCAGTTGGGCGAGCAGGCGTGGTTGATCCAGCGCGCGGCGTTGCCGCGGCTGCCGCCGTCGATCACCCGGCCGTCCGCCAGCGTGAAGTAGAAGGTGTGGTTGATCGGACCGCCCGCCGTCGCCGCGCGCTCGGTCGCTTCGTCCCAGGTGATGCGTTCGCCCCGGTACTCGATGATGCGCTCGCCGGCGCCGATCGGCCTGAGCGCGAAGACGCCGTTGCCGTGGATGGGGGACTTCCTGACTTCGTAGGCCTTGGCGGCGGCGGAACGTGCTCTGGTGCTCATCGGGTCCTTGTGTGGTCGTCGCGGCGGGGGCGCCGCCTGCCTTGCATGTCGAGCACGTATTATGGAGCCAATCGCACCCGCGATGCCGCACATTTTGAGGCGCCGCGGCGACCGGTCAGGCCGGCGCCAGCGCCTCGGCCTCGCAGGGCAGCATCCCGGCGCTGGACACCAGGCGCTCGGCGCTCCAGCCGTCGCCGAGCAGGACCATCCGGGTATTCAGATCGTCGCCCAGGGATGCCGCGCCCTCGGGCGCCTGCTGGCGCAGCTTCTTGTCGCGCAGCGCCACGTAGAGCAATTCGCGCCGGCGCGCCAGCGACTGCCAGAGCGCATGGGCGCCAGCCGACTGGCGCGCGCCGCTGATCAGGCAGTTCCCGCCCTCCAGCCACCAGCGGTAGACCGCGGTCGCGATCCCGCGGCGCTGGTAGGCGGGCGCATACTTGGAGTGCGGCGCGCGCAGGTGGCGGTCGGCGCGCCGGTCGAGCTCGACCAGGCGGTTGAACACCGTGTAGCCGGCCAGGCGCCGCAGCTGCACGTCCTCCACATAGACATAGTGCTCGCCGTCGGCCTCGCGATGGCGGAACACCAGGCCCGGATAGTCGCCCGGCGCCACCGGCACCGTGGCCAGCCCGTGCAGCCGGTGGCCCGGGCGCTGCATGCGGCGGTACAGGTCATCGAGCTCGCGCCCCAGGTCGTCGGGGCGGTGCACCACGTCGATCCTGAGCTCCGCCGGCCGGCGCCAGCCCCAGCCGAATCCGGGCGCCAGGATCGTGTCAGCCATCGTCAGCCTCGCAGCGCGGCACCCAATGGCCGCTCAGCAGCTGGCGCGGGCGCTCGCTCGCCTGCACCTGCGCGCTGCAGTCCCAGCGGTCCTGCTGGACCGCGAGCCCGGCGAACACGCCATAGCCTTCGCCGGCGCGGATCTCTTCGCCGGCCTGCAGGCTCTCGCCGACCCGGATCGCGCCCGCGGCGAGCACGGCCCCGTTGGCCTTGATGCCCCAGGCGGCTTCCAGATGCCCCCCGCTCTCGATGCCGCCGCCCGACTCGATGCCGCGGCCGGCGCGGATCGGTCCCTGGCCGGTGATCGCGCCGCCCGCCCGGATTCCCTGCTCGCAGCGTGCCGGACCGCCCAGCACGATCTCGTGCCCCGCGCCGCAGTCGCCGTCCAGGGCGAGCGTGCCGCCACAGGCGATGTCCCAGCCGGCGCGCAGGTTGCCGCCCACGCGCATGTCGCCCAGCACATGGATGCCCCAGCCGGCGTCGACGTTGCCCGCGGCCGTGAGCTTGCCGGCGCACTGGATGCCGCCGCCGGCGCGGATGTCGTCGCCGCCCTCGATCGACAGGCCGGCCCGGATGCCGCCGCCGGCGCGGATGACGCCGCCGGCCCTGAGCACGGTGTCGATCTCGATGTTGCCCTTCACCTCGAGCGAGCCGGCGAACACCAGGGCGTCGGCCTCGATCGCGTCGACCGTCATCACCGCCGAGGTCGGGCCGAACTGCGTCAGCAGCCAGCAGGCGTCGTCCACCCGGCCGGCGGCGACCAGGGCGTCGAGCAGGGGCTGGTAGTCGCTGCCCTGCGCATGGTGCTGCAGGAACCAGCGGAAGCCGTCCGCACAGGGGCGCTTCGTCTTGATGAAATTCTTGTTCAGGTCCATGTGATTCTCTTCGTGCATGCAAAGCGGCCGCGGCGCCATGACAGCCCGCAGCCGGCCGCAGTATCGGCCAAATCGGCGCGGCTGCCTATTCGTCCGCGGGCGTAAGGGAAACCCTTAATCGGTCCGAAAAAAAGGGGAAAATGACGCTGCGCGCCGAGGAGAACAGGGAATTGGCGCGCACCGCCCTCAGGCGGCGGCGCGGTCCGGCAGCGCCAGGATGTCGCAGTCGGAGCGGGCCAGCGCCTCGGCGGCCAGGCTGCGCAGGAACAGGCGCCGCAGCCCGGGCGCACGCTCGCCGGGCAGCACCAGGAGGTCGGGACGCAGGCGCCGCTCCGCATACTGGAGCACGGTGGGCGCATAGCCATGCTCGACGATGCGCACGACTCCGTCCGGCTCGTCCATGCGGCGCAGGGCGTCTTCGCGCTGCTGCTGGACGTAGGCGTCGATCCGGTCCTCGCCGGCGCCGCTGGCGCGCAGCCGGTTCTCGCCCTTGCGGTCGAGCGCCGACAGCAGCACGATCTCGGCGCCGGGCGCGACGCCGCCGACCTGCGCCAGCGTTTCCGCCACGGACGCCGCGGGATCGACCAGCACCAGGACGCGCCGGTAGGCATGCCCGGCGTCGCGCCGGACCATCAGCACCGGGTGTGCGGCGCCGTGCGCGAGCGCGGGCGCGAAGCGCGGCGCGTGGCGGCCCGGGCTCCAGGCCGGGTGCGCCTCGACCACGCACAGGCGCGCCTGAAGGAAGCGCTTGTGCAGGTCGGCGCCGCTGCGCGGCGAGCCGCGCTGCGCTTCGACCTCGAACACGAATCCGGTCTGGCGCTGGACCAGTTGCGCCAGCTGCGTCAGGCGTTCGCGCTGGTGCTGCGCACAGGCCTCGGCGCTCATCCCGCGCAGCAGATGCTTGAGACCGTAGTGGTGGAAGTGCACCAGCAGTCCCCGCTCGCCGCGCTGCTGCGCGAGGCAGGCGGCGCGGCGCGCCACCTGCACGGTCCTGTCGGACCATTCGGCCGCGACCAGCGTCCAGCCGCTGACCCCGCCAAACCCGCCATCCCTTCTCGTCGACATCCATCCTCCAGCGACGGCCAGTGCGCTTGCCGCGCATCGACGGCCGTCCGATCCCTCCAGTATAATGAGGCGCCCGTGGCCACCACATCAGCAGCCCGCGTAAGGGAAGCCCTTAGCGCCCGAGGGAGGCGCATCCTAGGAATCCGACATGTTCGATCTCCGTGCCGTCCGCGCCGCCTGGCTCGGCGGCGCTTTCTGCCTTGCCTACGTCGCTCTCGACGCGACCAGCGGTCCCGAGGCGCGGCACCAGACCATCGCCCCGGTCTGGCACCCTGCGGCGGGCCTGGCGCTGTTTCTGGTCCTGCGCTGCGGACGCCGGGCCGCCCTGCCCCTGATCATCGCCGCCCTGCTGGCGGCCGCGATCACCCCCGCCCTGCCGGCGCGGCCGGCGTTCTCGCTGCTCATCGGGCTGCTGCCCCCGGCCATCTACCTGGCCGTCGGCACCGCGATGCGCCGCCGCCTGCCCGGTAGCGCCTTCCATGCCAGCCACCAGGGCCTGCTGCTGTGGGCGGTGTTCGCCACCATGGGCAGCCTGGCCGGCGCCGCCGCCTACGCCACCGTGCTGCACGGGCCGGAGGTGTTCGCCACGCGCGGGTGGCTGGACGTGGTGGCGCGCTACGCGATCGCCGAGACCGCCGGCATGCTGGTGGTGGTGCCGATCTGCCAGTTCCTGCTCGACGAGGAGCTGCGCGCGGCCTACCTCGGCCGCATCCTGCGCTGGGAAACCGCCGCCTACATCGCCCTGATGGCGGCGGTGCTGGCGGTGGCGCTGCAGCGGCCGGCGCCGGATTCGCTGGCCTATTACCTCCTGATCCTGCCGCTGGCCTGGTCGGCCGCGCGCCAGGGCATGGCGGGCGCGGTCACGGCCGCCCTGGTGCTCGAGATCGGCGTCACCGTGGCCTCGCTGCGACCGATCGCCTATGCCGCGCAGATGCCGAACGTGCAGATGCTGGTGCTGACCCTGACGCTGTCCGGCTTCCTGATCGGCATCGCCGTCGACGTCGCGCGCCGCGCCAGCCACGAGCTGCGCCATTCGCTGCGGCTGGCGGCGGCCGGCGAGATGGCGGGCGCGGTCGCGCACGAGCTGAACCAGCCGCTGACCGCCCTGTCGATGTACGGCAGCGCCTGCGAGCGCCTGATGGCGCGCGGCGACAGCGAGGAACTGCTGCAGAAGACCATCCGCGCCATGGTCGCGGAATCGCAGCGCGCCTCGGACGTGCTCAAGCGCCTGCGCGAGTTCTTCCGCACCGGGACCACCTCGCTCGCGCCGGTGGCCCTGCCCGCGCTGGTGGGAGACGTGCTCGACTCGTTCGCGGACCAGGCGGCCAGGGAAGGCGTGCGCCTGGAGGCCGGGCCGCTCCCCGGCGCCCGCGTGCTCGGCGACCGGGTGCAGCTCCAGATCGTGCTGCGCAACCTGCTGTCGAACGCCATCCACGCGGTGGCCTCGATGCCGGCCGGGGTCGAACGCCGCATCGCGGTGGACGCCGGCGTGGAGGGCGAATCGGTGTGGATCCGCATCGCCGACAACGGCCCCGGCATCGCCGACAAGATCCGGGCTCGCCTGTTCGAGCCCTTCATCTCGCTCAAGTCGAGCGGCCTGGGACTGGGACTGGCGATCAGCCGCGCCATCATCGAGACCCACGGCGGCACCCTGAGCGTCGAGCCGGGGCGCCACGCCATCCTGAAAATCACCCTTCCGGCCCACTCCGGGACCGGCGAAAGGACCACCTGACATGGATCGCCACCACACCGTGTACATCGTCGACGACGATGCGGCCGTGCGCGACGCGCTCGGCCTGCTGCTGAGCCTGCACGGCTACCGGACTGCCTTCTTTTCCGACGCCGACTCCTTCCTGCAAGCCTGGACGAGCGAGGCCAGCGGTTGCCTGCTGCTCGACATCCGGATGCCGGGAATGGATGGCTTGAGCCTGCAGAAGACGCTGCGCGAACTGGGCAGCCGCTTGCCGGTCCTGATCATCACCGGCCACGGCGACGTGCATTCGGCGCGCGAGGCGTTCCGCTCGGAGGCCGTCGATTTCCTCGAAAAGCCCTTGCAGGAAGGGCCGCTGGTCGCGGCGATCGAAGAAGCCCTGGCGCGGGCGGCGGCGCGGCAGGGCGAGGCCCTGGCCTCGCCGGACTACCTGAAGCGCCACGCCAGCCTCACCCCGCGCGAGCGCGAGGTGATGGAACTGGTCGTGACGGGGCGTCACAACCGCGAGATCGCCGAAGAACTCGGGATCAGCGTGCGCACCGTGGAAGTGCACAAGTCGCGGGTGATGGAAAAACTGCAGGTGGACTCGATCGCGGACCTGGTGCGCCAGCACCTGCAGAACCCGATCGGGTGATCGGGCGGGTCGCGGGCGGCCTACGCTCAGCCCAAGCTCAGCGCATGCCCAGGGGCTCGCTCGCCGCCCGGTTGGGCCGCCGCGGCGATCTCGCCGAACATCAGCTGCCCGGCCAGCACCGCCGCCAGGGCGGCCGCCATGGTCTTGAGCACGGAGCGCCGCCACTGCGCGTTGCGCTCCAACAGGTGTTTCGCAAGGCGCCGCTTGCTGCGCCGCTCCATCCTCTGTTCCATCCGCTGCTTGGCGCGCAGCGCCGCATCCCGGCCAAACAATCCCGGTCGATACATAGACATTGACTTTCCTCCAGTTCGCCCCTGGCGGGGCATCGTCATGCCGCGGCCTTCGGGCCGCGGATCGTGGTCGCTGGCAGGCTCGGGACCTGCGCGGCGGCGTACGAGAAAGTCGCGCCGGCGCAAGCCCGAGCCAGCGCGAGGCCGGCAAGGCCTCGCATCCGGCGTAATCGGTACGTGACGATGGGAGTGACAGGGATCATGCCGTCAACTGTGGCGCGTGGCCGAGGCTAGGCGCCGGCGCTTCGACGCCGACGATGTCGACCAGCATCGAACGCGCGTGCGGCAGTTCGATCTCGACGCGGCATCCTTCCGCATGCCCGAGCAGGCCCAGCGCCAGCGGCGACAGGATGGTCACGCGTGCCAGCAGGGCGTTCGCGTCGTACGGGCAGGCGATCAGGATGGAACTGGTGTCGCAGCCGCCGACCGGCCGGTAATGCACCGTCGCCCCGAGCGCGACGCGGCGCGGCGCCGCGTCGGTCTCGGGCAGCGGCAAGGCCGAAGCCAGCAGGCTGGCGAGCTTGCGGCCGGAAGCGTCGCGCGAGTCGGCGCCGATGCCGTGCTCGCGGGCGAAGCGATGGAGAATGGCCAGGTCGTGCTGGCTCAGGTACTGCTTGGACGACATACGATGCCTTTCCCAGCCCGGACAGGGCTGGCCGACAGGTAGCAAACCGGCAGTTCGCCGGGAATCAAGCCGTGCGCGCGCACGGCAGCAACAGCAGGTCGCACTCGGTGCGCGCCAGCAGCGCGCGCAGGCGTGCCCGCCAGCGCCATGCCGCCCAGGGACCGCTTGCGGTCTCGGACAGCACCAGCACATCCGGCCGCGCCATGGCGGCATGCTCGGCCACCACCGCATGCCACGGCTGGCGCTGCAGCGCGAGCAGCGGGCGGACCTCGCAGCCTTCCGCTTGCGCGGCGAAGCGCAGGCCGGCCGCGCGCGCGGCCGCTTCGCTGCGGCGGCGGCAGGCGTCGAGCGCGGCCTCGCCGACGCCCGCCGCGCGCATGCTGCCTTCGCCGCTGACGCGGCAGCCGTGCAGGAGCGTGAAACGCATGGGTGGCAGCGTGCCGATGGCGCGCCGCAGGCTGTCCAGCGAAGCGGGCGACAGGTCCGACGGGAACAGCGCGTGGCCATCGCGGCGATAGGGCCGCTCCCGGCCGGCACGCACCAGCAGCACGGCGCGCGCGCCGCCGCGCAGCGCCCTCAGCGCGCGCCCGGCGTTATGCCGCACCGGCCAGCACGGATGCGCTTGCCAATGGAGCACGAGCATCTCGCCGTCGAGCGGGCCGGCGGAAGGATCCCAGGCGCAGCCGTCCAGCGGCAGGGGGCAGGTTTCGGTGAACACATCATTCCTCCTTGATCATTGCTTGCTTCTTGCGGCCCTCAAGCCGCCAGGCGCCGGTCGCTGCCGTCGCCATACCGGTCCGGACCGACGAGGAGATCGCATGCGCCCTCGTCCATCAGCTTTTGCATCACGTTGCTGCTGGAGAGCCGCGCGCCGGGATGGCACGCGCCTCTTCCCAGCACCAGCAGGTCGGCCTGCTGGCGCCGCGCGCAGTCCCGGATGACCTCGTACGCACGTCCGGCGTGGACTTCGCGCCGGCCCGGCGGCACCTCGTGCAGGAACAGCGCGACGAACTCGTCGAGCTTCCTGCGCGCGGCTTCCCAGCCCTGTTCGCGGTAGGAACGGATGACGCGCGCCGGCAGTTCCAGGTCGTGCATCATGGCCGTTTCCGGCTGCTGGAAGGCATGCACGAAGACGAAGCGGGCCTCCGGCGCCAGCAGCGCCGCCGTGCGCGCCGCCGCCAGCGAGGCGCGCGAGAAATCGGTGGCCACCACCACGTTGCGGTAATCGTGACGCGGCTCGCCGTGCACCAGCAGCACGGCCCCGCGGCACAGGCGCACCACGTCGGCGTCGCGCGAGGGCCGCGCCCACAGTGGCAGGCGCGGCCGGCCGCTGCCCGCCATCAGGGTCAGGTCGGCCCCGATGCTGTCGGCGGTGCCGGCAATGACGTCGGCCGGACGGCCGCGCCGGACCGACCACACCTTGTCCAGTTCGTCCGGCGGCGGAAAGCTGCCGAGCTCCCGCGACTCGCCCTCGACCAGCGCCCTGAGGCTGCCGCCGTCCACCTGGACGTGGCTGTAGGCGGTGGCGGGACGCACGCCGGTGCCGGCCCATTTCACGGCCAGCACGTCGAACGCATCGATGCCAAGCGCCGGCGCCAGCAGCGAAGCCCGCATTTCCACCCGGCCGGGATGGGTTCCCTGGACGGCGAGCAGGATCCGGTCGATTCTACGCACGGTGTCCTCCGTGGACGGAGTCGCCCGGGGCGCATCGTGCCAGCGCCGTCGCCAGCTGCCGGTAGGCCAGTTCCAGCCCTTCGCGCAAGGCCGCGGCATCGCGCGTGGGCACGGTGGCCGCCGCTTCGATGGCGTCGCGGAACGGCAGCAGGGCCTTGGCCAGGTCGTCATGGCCGTAGCGGCTCGCCTGCGCGACTTCGACCGCGGCGCGCCGGCGCGCGTGCGCCAGTTCGTCCAGCGCTTCGTCCAGCCGCCGTTGCAAGGCCGCGATACGCTGCCCGGCGGCGGCGATGCGCTCTTCGAGGCCGGGCTGGTGCCCGGGCGCTGGCTTGTGCTCTTGATCGCTCATGGCTTCTCCTTCTAGCGTTGGTGACAGGTGATGGGGTCTCCGATGCGGCGGCCGCAGCCGCACCGGCGTCAGCGCGGCAGGCCTGGCGCCGGCTGCACTTCGAGGATTTCCAGGCGCAGGCTGCGTCCGAGCGCCAGGTCGACGTCGACCGTGCAGCCCTCCGCGTGGCCGAGCAGGCCCAGCGCAAGCGGCGCCAGCACCGGGACGCGCGGCAGCATGGCTTGCGCATCCTGCGGGCAGGCGATGACGACGGCATCGAGGTCGCCACCTCGCGCGAGGCGTTCATGGATGCCCGTGCCGCAGGAAGCGATGCGGTAACGCACGCTCGAGCCGAGCGAGACGCGGCGCCGCTGGCTGCCGCGGTCCTCGCCGGGAAGCGCGCGCGACAGCGCGGTCAGGCTCGCGAGCCGGCGCACGGCGGCCTCGACCTGGTCGGGATCGGCCGACCGTGCCCGTACGAGGCGTGTCAGGACAGCCAGGTCGCGCTGGCTGAGGTAAGTGTCGGTACACATGGTTTGCCTTTCCCAGCCCGATGCGGACTGGCCAACAGGAACGAATGGCGTGCCGCGGCAAATGCTTCAGCAGATGCGCAGCGCTTCAGACGATGCTTGTGGTGGGAGCTCGGGAGAGCCCGGAGGCTCTCGCCGAGCTCAAGAGAGGCAGGCGAGATCGCGCGTCGAGAGCTGCACGAGACGAGCGTGGAAGACGCTCAGTCCGAGCGACAGGGGATGGTGTGGGAAATGTTGCGCAAGGCGGGCAGCGCCGACGGCAACAGCGCGCGCGATGCGCACGCTGGAGGAACAACCAATGCCGTGGTGAGGGATGCCGCGCATGTTCGGGTCGGAGCTCATCAAATTGAATACCGGACCAGTATATACCACCTGTTTTTTTCGTCAACCGAGCCCGACCGGAGCGAAGGGCGCGCCCCGGCTTGCGCAGGCAGATCAGGCGGGAAACTCGTCGTCCCGGTATTCCACGCCCTGCCCTTGCGCGTCCGCGGCGCCGCGTCCGGCTTCTTCCCTGCGCAGTTCGACGCGCCGGATCTTGCCCGAGATCGTCTTGGGCAGTTCGCGGAACTCGATGCGCCGGATGCGCTTGTACGGCGCCAAGCGCTCGCGCGCGAAGGCGAACAGCGCTGCCGCCATCTCGCGGGAGGGCAGGACGCCCTGGCGCAGGGTGACGAAGGCCTTCGGCACCGACAGCCGCAAGGGGTCCGGGCTCGGCACGATCGCCGCCTCCAGCACGGCTTCGTGCTCGATCAGGACGCTCTCGAGCTCGAAGGGGCTGATGCGGTAGTCCGAAGATTTGAACACGTCGTCGTTGCGCCCGACGTAGAAATAATAGCCGTCCTCGTCGACCGTGGCGGTGTCGCCGGTATGGTAGTGGCCGGCGCGCATGACGTGGGCGGTCTTTTCTTCGTCGCCCTCGTAGCACATCATCAGGCCCAGCGGCGCCGGATCGAGCGCGAGCGCGATCTCGCCTTCCTCGGCGGGCTGCTCGTCGATGTCGAGCAGGGCCACCCGGTAGCCCGGCAGCGGCCGGCCCATCGAACCGGGCTTGATCGGCTGGCCCGGCGGGTTGCCGATCTGGCAGGTGCTTTCCGACTGGCCGAAGCCGTCGCGGATGCGGATGCCCCAGGCCTGCTCCACCTGCTCGATCACTTCCGGGTTGAGCGGTTCGCCGGCGCCGACCAGTTCGCGCAGCGGCGGGCGCCAGGCGCTCAGGTCTTCCTTGATCATCATGCGCCACACCGTGGGCGGTGCGCACAGCGAGGACACGCCGCAGCGCACGATGGTGTCGAGCGCGGCCCTGGCGGAGAAGCGCTCGTAGTTGTAGACGAAGATGGCGGCGCCGGCATTCCAGGGAGCGAAGAAGCAGCTCCAGGCGTGCTTGGCCCAGCCCGGCGAGGAGATGTTCCAGTGGACGTCGTCCGGCTGCAGGCCGATCCAGTACATGGTCGACAGGTGGCCGACCGGATAGCTCTGGTGGCTGTGCAGCACCAGTTTGGGCTTGGCCGTGGTGCCGGAGGTGAAGTACAGCAGCAAGGGGTCGGTGGCGCGGGTCTCGCCTTCCGGCGTGAAGACCGACAGGACGTCGCGGCTGTCGGCGAAGTCGTGCCAGCCCTCGGGCCGGCCGCCGACCGCGATGCGCGTGAAGCTGCCCGCCATGCCCTCGAACTTGTGCGCTTCGGAGGCCTGGGCGATGACGTGCTTGACGCGGCCGCGCTCGATGCGGTCCTGCAGGTCGGCGCCCGAGACCAGCATGGTGGTCGGCACCAGCACGGCGCCGAGCTTGATCCCCGCCAGCATGATCTCCCACAGTTCGACCCGGTTCGGCAGCATCAGGAGCACGCGGTCCCCACGCTTGACCCCGCACAGCTGCAGGTATTCGGCCACCTGGCACGAACGCGAGGCCATGTCGGCGAACGAGATCTTCTGCTCGCGGCCGTCCTCTTCGACCACCCACAGCGCGGTAGCGTGGTTGTCCCGGGCCATCTGGTCGAAGTAGTCCAGGCCCCAGTTGAAGGCGTCGAGCCGCGGCTGCCGGTAGTCGCGGTAGGCGGTCTCGTAGTCGAGGCGGTGCTGCAGCAGGAAGTCGCGCGCTTGCAGAAAGCGCTGGGTCGGCGTCATGGTGTCTCCTGGTCGCTAAGGTGGCATGGCTGCTGTGGCCATTTTGCCATGTTCGGATGCCTTGTTGCAGGGTGGGCGGGAGTCATTCAGGCCAGTGGTCTGAATGACGAACCGCCCTCCCCGCGAACATGCCTACATTCGCCGCAGCGTGGTGACGCGCATCTCGTCGCGCGGCTCCATCATGTCGATGACGCGGCAGTCGCCGCACATGCGCAGGCGGTCGAGGTGGCCGCTGAAGGCCGGATGCGAGGCCAGGCGGCCGAGCATGTTCTCGACCATCTGCAGGGTGCCGAAGGGCTTGTCGCAACGGATGCAGTGGAAGGGCTGGGACTCGTTGAGCACCACGGCCTGGTTGCGCGTCTCCAGGAAGGACAGGCGCGGCGCGAGCGTGATCGCGTCTTCCGGGCAGGTCGCCGCGCACAGGCCGCACTGGACGCAGTTCTTCTCGATGAAGCGCAGCAGCGGCGCGCCCTGCCCGTCCTGCAGCGCGGCCGACGGACAGGCGCCCACGCAGGACATGCACAGGCTGCATGCCTTGCGGTCGACCTCGATCGCACCAAAAGGTGCGCCGGCCGGCAGCGCCACCTGCTCGGGCTTGAGCGGCGCATGGCGGTGCAGGTGTTCGAGGGCATAGTCGAGCGTGTTGCGCTTGTCGTTCGCCAGGTGGAACACGGCGGGTTCCCCGGGCGTACGCCCGCGCGGAGCGTGGCGCAGCGCCACCGCCAGTTCGTCCGGCGCCTCCACGCGCAGCAACTGGAAGTGCGGTCCTTCGTAGCCCAGACCGCTCAGTACCGCCTGGGCGATCTCCATCTGCTGGTCCAGCAGAGCGACGTACTGCGGGGCTTCGCGCCCGGTCAGCAGCACCGAGATGCCGGCCGCGCCGTAAGCCACGGCGGCGAACCAGACGTCGATGCCGGTCGAGGCGGTGTGCTGCAGCGCCAGCGGGATCACGCGTCCCGGCAGCGACTCGCCGAGCCGGGCCAGCAGCGCCGCGCCGTGTTCGGGATCGTGCAGGACGAAAACCGGATCCTGCCCGCCCGATTCGCGGTAGGAGCGCAGCGCCGCCTGCATGCGCTTGCCGGTCAGCGCCGCCGGCGGGAAGGCATAGCTGATGGCGCCGGTCGGGCAGGCCGTGGAACAGGCCCCGCAGCCGGCGCACAGGTAGGGATTGACCTTGATCCGGTCGCCGTCGCCGCCAATGGCCTGGGCCGAGCAGATCTCGATGCAGGCGCTGCAAGCCGTCACGCCGTTGCGTCCATGGGCGCAACTGCGCTCCTTGTACGAGAAATACTTGGGCTTCTCGAAGTCGCCGACCATCTCGCGCATGGACTCGACCGCCTCCAGGCGCTCGGCCTCGTCGTAGCCGGGCGCGTAATAGCCGTGCGGACGCTGGTGGCTGGGGATCAGGCGGCTCGGGCTGAGGTCGAGCACGAGGTCGAAGCGGCCCTGCTGGACCGGCTGCCCGGGCGCCTGCCAGCGCGCCTCGAAAGCGCCGAGCCAGCCCGCCACCGCGACGGTGCGCGCCACCTGGACCGGATACGGACGCACCGGCATCGTCTGCTGGCTGTCGAGCAGCAGCACGGTGACCGGCAGCGCTGCCGCGAGCCGGTCGGCCCAGGGCAAGGCCTGTTCGGCCGAGCCGACCACCAGGGTGCGGCCGCTGGACTGGTAGCTGACCGTGACGGCCGGCTCGAAGACGGGGATGGCGTCCGCCGCGAGGATGGCGGCGTGCCGCGCCTGGACGTTGCGGCCTTCCTGGACCGGGTCGAGCGGCGGATTGTCGGTAAAGCGGATGTTCATGCGTTCCCTTGTCGTGTGGACGGCGGCGCCTGCAGTGGCTCCTGCTGTGGCTGTGGCTGTGGCTGTGGCCGTGGCTCCTGCTCCGGCATCGGCAGCTGTTCCTGCGCCTGCGCTCGGGCCTCGGCCTCCTTCTGGCGGTCGTCGAGCAGGCGCGTGACCAGGCCTTGCGCATGCTTGAGCGAAGCCAGCATGGCCGGGGTGAGCGGCGCCGCCTTGTTGTAGTCGTTCATGTAGATATCGAGCCCGTCGATCGTGTTGAAGTGCGGATCGGCGAACAGTTTTTTGAGCGCCAGGCGCCGCACCGACTGGTCGACGTCCCTGGCCACGAAGGCGGAGAAATCGGCGTCCGGAGTGAGCCGGGCGACGTCTTCCAGGGTCGGCAGAGGGGCGCGCAGTGCGGCCCTGGCCTCGGCCTCGGCGGCTGCGCTCGGCGGCTTGGCCGGCGCGGGCGGCGCCGGGGCGCGCGCAGGTTCGGGCAACGGCGCGGGCGGCGGCGCGGCATCGCCACCGGTCGACTTCAGCCGCGCCCAGCGCCGGAAGAACCCTTCTTCGGACATCCCGCCTCCGCTCATCCGTGCTGGCGCCCGCGGCGCGAACGCGGCTTGGGCTGGTAATGCTCGCGCAGGTAGCCGGCCACCCAGGCATAGATCTCGGCCGGCATGGCGACGCCGTCGGCCTGCTCGCCGGAGTCGAACATGCGGGTGCCCTCGACGTAGCTGACCGAGGCGCGCACGGGGATGGCCCTGCCCTCTTCCATCCGCCACAGCACGAACACCTTGGACTCCGGCGCCATGCAGTTCTCGTAATACCCCTCGTTCTCGTCGGTGTACAGCTCGAGTTCGAGGCCGGAGACCAGGTAGTAGTCGCGCTCCGGACTCTGGCTCAGCACCTGCAGGCGCGGCAGATTGCCGCGGTCCTGCACCACGCCGACCGCCTCCCAGGCCTCGTCGGCCCAGCGGTGCTGCACGGCGCGGCGCTGCATGATCACCGCGATTGGCATGCTTCCCATCTTCATTGCTTGTTCGCCGTCTTGGGACTGTGTTCCTTTTCCACCGCCGGGGCCGCGCCCTTCGGCAGCGACCGGGTCGGCCCGGCCTTGACGTCTTCGCTCGGCGCCGCGGTGCCCAGCTTTTCGCTCTTGATCGGGACGTTGGCCGCGTTCAGGGCCTGGGGGCTGTACGGCGCGGCGCCGGTGGCGGGCGCCGCGGCGGCCGATCCCGGTGCCGCATTCGCCGGCGCGGCTGCCGGCATGCCCGCGTTCGGCGGAGTGACGCCCGGCGGCACCATCCCGGCCGATGCGGCCGCGCGCGCCGCGCCGCGCGGAGCCTCCCCGGGC
>NZ_JBKBOV010000068.1:0-15229 GCF_046293535.1 Massilia sp.
TGCGGGCCGCTATCGCAGGCCAGGATATTTCACCCAAAATTGGGTTCCCGCCTACGCGGGAACGACGATTTCCGGCTAGATGAAATTATCCCGGACAGCAGTGGGCGAAGGCCGGAACCCAATCCTGTTGCGGGCCGCTATCGCGGGCCACGATATTTCACCCAAAATTGGGTTCCCGCCTACGCGGGAACGACGATCTTCGGCTAGATGAAATTATCCCGGACAGCAGTGGGCGCAGGCCGGGACCCAAGTTTGGCTTGCGCAGTCTTAGCTCACGCCGAGGTCTTCTCGTCGCGCAGTTCGCGCCGCAGGATCTTGCCCACGTTGGTCTTCGGCAGCGTCTCGCGGAACTCCACGTACTTGGGACGCTTGTAGCCCGTGAACTGCTCCTTGCAGAAGGCCATCACCTGCTCGCTGGTGAGGGACGCATCCTTCTTGACGATGTACAGCTTGACCGCCTCGCCCGAATTCTTGTCCGGCACGCCCACGCAGGCCACTTCCAGCACGCCCGGCATCGCCGCGACCACGCCTTCGATCTCGTTCGGGTACACGTTGAAGCCCGAGACCAGGATCATGTCCTTCTTGCGGTCGACGATGCGGGTGTAACCCTGCTCGTCCATGATGCCGACGTCGCCGGTCTTGAAGAAGCCATCCGGGGTCATGACCTTGGCGGTCTCGTCGTCGCGCTGCCAGTAGCCGGCCATCACCTGCGGGCCGCGCACCGCGATCTCGCCGGCGGTGCCAAACGGGACTTCATTGCCGGCTTCGTCCAGGATGCGGATCTCGGTCGAGGGCAGCGGCAGGCCGATGGTGCCGGTGAAGTCGCTGATGTCGCAGCGGTTCGCGGTGACCACCGGCGAGGTCTCGGACAGGCCGTAGCCTTCGACGATGGGGATGCCGGTGATGGAGAGCCACTTGTCCGCGACGGCTTTTTGCACCGCCATGCCGCCGCCCGGGCACACCAGGAGACCCGAGAAGTCGAGCTTGGCGAATTCAGGGTTGTTCACCAGGCCGTTGTACAGCGTGTTCACGGCCGGGAAGATGTTGATGCGGTAGCCGCCCAGCTCCTTGATGAAGCCCGGGATGTCGCGCGGGTTCGGAATGAGCAGGTTCATGCCGCCCACCCGCAGGCCCAGCAGGGCGCACACGGTCAGCGCATAGATGTGGTACAGCGGCAGCGCGCACACGAACTGCGCCTGCTCGCCGGCCTTCATCTTGCCCAGGGTCGGGGCGAACCAGGCTTCGTTCTGCAGCACGTTGGCGATCACGTGCTTGTGCAGCAGCACGGCGCCTTTCGATACGCCGGTGGTGCCGCCGGTGTACTGCAGGAAGGCGATGTCGTCGTGGCCGGTGGCGACCGGACGCAGGGTCGCGCCCTGGGCCTGCGCGAGCATGCGCTTGAAGCCGATCGACCCGGGCAGCGACCAGGCCGGCACCATCTTCTTGACCTTCCGGACCACCAGGTTGACCAGCGTGCCCTTCAGGCCGCCCAGCAGGTCGCCCATGCTGGCCACGACCACGTGCTTGACCTGGGTGTTGCCAATCACCTGCTCCAGCGTGTGTGCGAAGTTCTCCAGCACCACGATGGCCTCGGCGCCCGAGTCGCTCAGCTGGTGCTGCAGCTCGCGCGGGGTGTAGAGCGGATTGACGTTGACGATCACGTAGCCGGCGCGCAGTACGGCGGCCATCGCCACCGGGTACTGCAGCACGTTCGGCAGCATGATGGCCACGCGCGCGCCCGGTTGCAGGCCGCGGCCCTGCAGCCAGGCCGCCATGCGGCCGGACAGGCGGTCCAGTTCGGCGAAGCTGAGCGTCTTGCCCATGCACGCATAGGCCGGGCGGTCGGCGTACTTGCGGAACGCCTCCTCCAGCAGATGCGTCAGGGAGCGGTACTGCGTGGGGTCGATCTGCGCAGGTACCCCGCTCTCATACGACTTGAGCCAAAACTTGTCCATCCGTGCCTCACCTTCTGTATCTGATGCTGTCCATTAAAACGCGAAGCCGCCCGGGATACGGGCGGCTTCCACGGGCCGGCATGGTACGCCGGCCGTCACGCTGCCGTCAGGCGGTTTCCGCCTGCTTCTTCTCGTCCCGCAATGCGCGGCGCAGGATCTTGCCGACGTTGGTCTTCGGCAGCTCGTCGCGGAACTCGATGTACTTCGGTTTCTTGTAGCCGGTGAACTGCTGCTTGCAGTAGTCCATCAGCTGCTCGGCGGTCAGGTTCGGGTCCTTGCGCACCACGAACACCTTCACCGCTTCGCCGGAATGCTCGTCCGGCACGCCGATCACGGCGCATTCCAGCACGCCCGGATGGCCGGCGATCACGCCTTCCAGCTCGTTCGGGTAGACGTTGAAGCCCGAGACCAGGATCATGTCCTTCTTGCGGTCGACGATCTTCACGTAGCCGTCCGCGTCCATGATGCCGACGTCGCCCGACTTGAAGAAGCCGTCCGGCGTCATGACCTTGGCGGTTTCGTCCGGGCGGTTCCAGTAGCCCGCCATCACCTGCGGGCCGCGGATCGCGATCTCGCCGATCTGGCCGACGCCCATCGGCTTGCCTTCGTCGTCCAGGATCGCGATGTCCGTGGACGGGATCGGCAGGCCGATGGTGCCGGTGAATTCCTTCACGTCGGCGCGGTTGCAGGTGGCCACCGGCGCGGTCTCCGACAGGCCGTAGCCTTCGATGATCGCGGTGCCCGTGATCTGCTTCCACTTGTCGTTGACGGCCTTCTGCACCGCCATGCCGCCGCCGTTCGACACCTTCAGGCCCGAGAAGTCCACGCTCGTGATGTCCGGGTGGTTCACCAGGGCGTTGTACAGCGTGTTCACGGCCGGCAGCATGTTGATCTTGTACTTGCCGAGCTCCTTGATGAAGCCCGGGATGTCGCGCGGGTTCACGATCAGGATGTTCAGCGCGCCGGTGCGCATGCCCCACATCGCGCAGGCCGTCAGCGCGAAGATGTGGTACAGCGGCAGCGCGCAGACGATCACGGTCTGCTCGCTCGACTGGCCCATCGCCGGCGCCGACCAGGCTTCGGTCTGCAGCACGTTGGCGATCACGTTGCGGTGCGTCAGCGTCGCGCCTTTCGACACGCCGGTGGTGCCGCCGGTGTACTGCAGGAAGGCGATGTCCGAGGACTTCAGCTCGACCTTCGAGAACGGCATCTTCGCGCCCTGCGACAGCGCCTCCTTGAAGCGCACCATGTTCGGCAGCGAGTACTCCGGCACCATCTTCTTGATGTTGCGGACCACGAAGTTAACCAGCATCCCCTTGGCGCCGCCCAGCATCTCGCCCATGCTCGCCACGACCACGTGCTTGAGCGGGGTCTTGCCCATCACCTGCTGCACCGTGTTCGCGAAGTTCTCGAGCACGATGATCGCCTCGCTGCCCGAATCCTTGATCTGGTGCTCGAGCTCGCGCGGCGTGTACAGCGGGTTGACGTTGACCACGGTGTAGCCGGCGCGCAGCACGGCCGCGATCGCGATCGGGTACTGCAGCACGTTCGGCATCATGATCGCCACCCGCGCGCCGCGCTCCATGCCGCGGCTCTGAAGCCAGCCCGCCAGCTTCTTCGAATAGGCATCCAGCTCGCCGTAGGTGAGGAACTTGTCCATGCACACGTACGCGTTGCGGTCGGCGTACTTGCTGAAGGATTCCTCCAGCATGTGCACCAGCGACGCGTACTGGTCAGGGTTGATCTCGCTTGGTACGTTCGGGGGGTACGACTTCAGCCAAATTTTGTCCATCGGATGCCCTTTTGTCTCGAATAGTTATCGTGGTGGTCCGAGCGTGCGCAGTCCAGGATTGCGCCTTTGCTATCGCCTGTTTGTGATGCTATCGGGCAGCGCCAATGCGCGCAAGTTCTTTTAAGTCGATTGGAACGGGTCCTCTATATGCGTTTATTTCCCCGTACTGGCGACCTCGCCCATGGTGCGCTGCACCACGAGCGGCGCGGTCGGGGCCGGCGCCGCCAGCCTGGCCAGCACGCGGTGGCGCTCGGTCTTGTCGAGCTTGGCGATCCGGTTGACCGACTTGTAGAAGGCGGTCCAGCTGCGCTCCTTGCGCAGCAGCGCGCGGAAGGCCGGCACGAAGTCGTTGTAGGTGGCGATCGAGGCCAGGTGGGCGTTCGACAGCGGCTCGGCGAAGAAGCGGTCGTAGCCCGCGTAGCCGCCCCAGTTCGCCTTCAGCACCTGGTAGTCGTCCTTCAGCGCCATGAACAACCTGGCCTTGGTGGCGCGCTTCTCGTCGCGGCTCATGTCGCTGGCATAAGTGTTCTCCAGCTCGCCGCGGTAGCGCACCAGCAGCGCCATGAAATCCTTCTTGCGCACCGTATAGCGCTCGAAGGACTCCACCATGGCCTGGTTGCCGAAGCGTTCCAGCCAGCCCTCGACGCCGGCCTGTTCGACCGCGCTGGCGAAGGACTCGTTGAACTTCGAATCGCCCGGCACGTACACCACCTGGTGCGCCAGTTCATGGAAGATCAGGCGCGCCAGCTCGGCATCGGGGTAGTGGATGAAAGTCGAGATCAGGGGATCGCTGAACCAGCCCAGGGTCGAATAAGCGCTGACGCCGCCCACTTCCACGTCGTGGCCCTGGCTGCGCAGCTGTTTCGCGTAGGCCTGGGCTTCCTGCTTGCTGTAGTAGCCGCGGTAGTTCACGCAGCCGGCCACCGGGAAGCACCACTGCAGGGGCTTGAGCGACAGTTCCGGCGTGGCGACCACGTTCCACAGCACGTAGGGGCGCTTGATGTTGGTGAAGTTGGTGTAGCTGCCGTTGTCGGGCAGCTTCATTTCCTGGATCGCGTAGCGGCGGATCTGGCGCGCCGCTTCCAGGCGGTGGCGCAGCTTGGTATTGGTGGAAGGATCGGCCAGCCAGGCATCGATCGAACGGGAATCCGTCAGCAGTTCGAGCTGGCCTTGCGCGGCCTGGGTGTAGTAGGAAAGGGATGTACAGCTTGACAACATCATGGCCGCGGCGGCGGCGGCCATGAATGGCCGGAAGGCCCGGGAAAATCTAGTGGTGGATTTCATCTCGCGTTGAGGGCGCGGCCATTTCGACCTGCACCAGGGTGTCGTAGAAAGTGGGCGCCCTGCCCATGTCGGTCAGTCGCTGGCTGGTCACTTCATTGGCGTTCTTGCCGTCGCTGGCGAGTTTCTTCCACCAGATCGACAAGCCCACCACCAGCCCTTCGCGCGCCTTGTCGGTGACGCGTGCACGGGCAACGAACGAGCCGCGGTCGTTGAAGATACGCGCCATGTCACCGTGAAGGATGCCGCGTCGTGCGGCGTCGTTCGGGTGGATGTCGAGGTGCGGCTCACCCTCAGTTGCGCGTAGGCTCTGTACATTGACAAAGGTCGAGTTGAGGAAGTTCCTTGCCGGAGGAGAGATCATCGCCAGCGGGTACTTCCTGGCAAGCTCCGGATTGGAGGCGGGGGATTCGTACGGCGGAATATAGGCCGGGACCGGGTCGAGCCCGTCGCGCGCCATGCTGCTTGAGTAGAATTCGCACTTGCCCGACGGGGTCGGGAAGCCGCCTTCGGCGAAGGGCGCTTCCGGCATGGCGAGTTTTTGCCAGCCCTTGCGCTTGAGCGCGTCCCAGTCGAAGTGCACCGCGCGCTCGTGGCGCTTATCGAAAGCCTGGGCGGCCAGTTCGTCGTCGGTCTCCTGGAAACAGGGGTCGTCGAAGCCCATGCGCGCGGCCAGCAGGCGGAAGAACTCGGTGTTCGGTTTGGCTTCGCCGATCGGCGCAATGGCCGCGTTGTTCGCCATCATGTACAGGTGGCCGTAGGCCAGGTGCGCATCGACGTGCTCGAGCTGGGTAGTGGCCGGCAGCAGGATGTCGGCATAGTCCGCACTGTCGGTCTGGAAGTGTTCCAGCACCACGGTGAACAGGTCTTCGCGTTCGAAGCCCTGTTGTACCTTCGCGGAATCCGGGGCGATCGCCAGCGGGTTGGCGTTGTAGACGACCACGGCTTCGATCTTCGGGCCGAATTCGGGCGAGGCCTCCTTGAGCAGGTCGTCGCCGATGGTGGTCATGTTGATGGTGCGCGGCATGCGGCCCCCCAAGAGGTCCGGGCGCTGCAGGAAGGGGCGGTTGGCCGGGAAGGAACCCGAGGTCGACAGCTGCACCCCGCCCGCCTTGTGGCGCCAGGCGCCGACAAGTGCCGGCAGGCAGGCGATATTGCGCACCGCCATGCCGCCGCCGCGCACGCGCTGCAGGCCGTAGTTCATGCGGATCGCCGCGCCCTCGCCGCTCTTCGCGGTCTGGCCGTACAGGCGCGCCAGTTCGACCACCTCACCGGCCGTGATGCCGCAGGTCTCGGCGGTGCGCTCCGGCGTCCATTCCAGCGCGCGCTGTTTCAGCTCTTCGTAGCCCAGCGTGTACTTCGCCACGTAGTCGTGGTCGACCAGGTCTTCGGCGATCAGGACGTGCATCATGCCCAGCGCCAGCGCGGCGTCCGTGCCGGGCAACAGGGCAATGTGCTGGTGGCACTTCTCGGCCGTCAGCGAGCGGTAGGGGTCGATGGCGACCAGCCTGGCGCCGCGGCGCTTGGCTTCCTGCACGCGCATCCAGAGGTGCAGGTTGGAGGCGATCGGGTTGCCGCCCCAGATCAGGATCAGCCTGGCATCCTGGAAGTGCTCGATGTCGGTGCCGATCGAGCCGCCGATGGTGTACTTGTAGCCGGTGGCGCCGGCGGTGGCGCAGATGGTGCGGTCCAGCTGCGAGGCCCCGAGCTTGTTGAAGAAGCGTAAGGACATCGAATCGCCCTGGACCAGTCCCATGGTCCCGGCATAGCTGTAGGGGAGAATGGCTTGCGGGTCGCGCGCGGCGATTTCCTGGAAACGCGTCGCGATCTCGTCGATCGCTTCGCTCCAGGTGATGCGCTCGAATTTTCCTTCGCCCTTGCGGCCGACGCGGCGCATCGGGTACAGCACGCGGTCCGGGTGGTAGGTGCGCTCGACGTAGCGCGACACCTTGGTGCACAGCACGCCCGCGGTGGTCGGGTGCTCCGGATCGCCCTTCACGTCAAGCGCCACGCCATCGTCGACGGTGACGAGGATGGCGCAGGTATCGGGGCAATCGTGGGGGCAGGCGGCGCGGACTTGTGTAACTGGCATGGAGTGGAATCGACGGAAAATACTTCGTGAAACCAATACTTTATACGATCTTGGTGAGGTCCGTCCCCTCCTCTTTCACTGCTTGTTTGAGGCAGGCTACAATGGTTCAAGGCATGCAATGCAAGCATGACAAAAAACGGAGGGACAGATGAAACTCGTTGAACCAATCCTGGCCTATCTGCCGGAACTTCAGGAAATTCGGCGCGACCTGCATGCGCACCCGGAACTGTGCTACGAAGAGCAGCGCACCGCCGACGTGGTGGCGGCCAAGCTGACGGAATGGGGCATCCCGATCGTGCGCGGCCTGGGCGTGACCGGCGTGGTGGGCATCGTGAAGAACGGCACGTCGAATCGCGCGATCGGCCTGCGCGCCGACATGGATGCGCTGCCCATGCAAGAGATCAATGGCTTCGCCCACGCCTCGCGCCATCCAGGCAAGATGCACGCCTGTGGCCACGATGGCCACACCGCCATGCTGCTCGGCGCCGCCCAGCACCTGGCGCGGCACCGCAACTTCGACGGCACCGTCTACCTGATCTTCCAGCCGGCCGAGGAAGGCGGCGGCGGCGCGCGCCGCATGATGGACGAGGGATTGTTCGAACAATTCCCGATGGACGCGGTGTACGGCATGCACAACTGGCCGGGCATCCCGGAAGGGCACTTCGGCGTGGTGTCCGGGCCGATGATGGCTTCCAGTAACGAATTCCGCGTGACCGTGCGCGGCAAGGGCGCCCATGCGGCGCAGCCGCACCGCGGCATCGATCCGGTGATGGTGGCGGTGCAGATCGCCCAGGCCTGGCAGACCATCGTGTCGCGCGAAAAGAACCCGCTGGAATCGGCGGTGCTGTCGATCACCCAGATCCACGCGGGCAGCGCCACCAACGTGATTCCCGACGAAGCGGAACTGGTGGGCACCGTGCGCACCTTCTCGACCGGCGTGCTGGACCTGATCCAGCGTCGCATGGAAGAGATCGCGACCGGTGTTGCCGCGGCCTTCCATGCCTCGGTCGACTTCGGCTTCAAGCGCAATTACCCGCCGCTGATCAACCATCCGGAGCAGACGGCCTTCGCGGTCGAGGCGATGCGGGCCGTGGTGGGGGCGGATCGCGTGGATACGCAGGTCGAGCCGACCATGGGGGCGGAAGACTTTGCCTTCATGCTGCAGGAGAAGCCGGGGTGCTATGTGTTTCTCGGCAATGGCGACGGGGCGCACCGCGCAGGCGGGCATGGGCTGGGGCCGTGCCAGCTGCATAACACCAGTTATGACTTCAATGACAATTTGCTGCCGATCGGGGCGAGTTATTGGGTGAGATTGGTGGAGATGAGCCTGCCGAAGGCTTGATTTTCGTAGGGTGGGCGGCTATGCCGCCCACGCGTTCAAATCACGGTGATGCTGCCTGCTCGGCTGTTCTACTGCTGGTTGACCGCGTGGGCAAGGAACTTGCCCACCCTACGGGAGCTGGTCTTTCAAGCTGCCCAGCCGTAGGCCAGGATTCATCTGCTCCAGCGCCAGCAAGGCCGCCGCATGATCCGCCGTCGGCAAGGCCTCTTCGATCGTCTCGTACTGCCGCGTCACCAGCTCCGTCACCGGCAGCGTCAACCCGGCCGCCGCCGCCGCCGCCAGCACGTTCCGTAAATCCTTCAGCTGGCTCTTGACCTGCCCGCCCGGCACGAAATTCCGCTCCAGCATGCGCTGCCCGTGCACCTCGAGGATCCGGCTGCCCGCAAACCCGCCGCCGATCGCCTCGCGCACCGCCGCGGGATCGGCCCCGGCCGCCTGCGCCAGCAGCAGCGCCTCGGCCACGACGTTCAGCGTGGCGCCGACGATCAGCTGGTTGCACAGCTTGGCCACCTGCCCGCTGCCCACCGGTCCCACACGCCGAGGCGTGCCCATCGCCTCGAGAATATTGACCACTTGGTCAACATCCGCCGGCTCGCCACCGGCCATGATGGCCAAGGTTCCCGCTTCGGCGCCGCCGACGCCGCCCGACACCGGCGCATCGACGAAGCGGCAGCCCTGCGCCATCAGGCGCGCATGGAAGGCGAGCGCTTCGTCACGGCGGGTCGAGCTCATATCGATCCACAGCATGCCCGGCGTGAGCGCGGGCAAGGCGGCGTCGATCACCTCGCCTACCACCGGGCCCGCCTCGAGCATGGAAATGACCACCTGCGCGCCACGCACCGCCTCGCCCAGGTCCGCCATGGCTTGCGCCCCGCTGCCGCGCAGCGCCTCGGCCTTGGCGAATGTCCGGTTCCAAGCGCGCACCGGGTAGCCGGCCCGGGCCAGGCGGAGCGCCATCGGCCTTCCCATCAGGCCGATCCCGAGGAAGGCGATGCTTGTCATCAGAACAGTCCGAGGAACTTCTTGACGGTGTTCTTGCGGCCCGGGACGACCAGGTCGGTCACGCCCTTGTCGTTGAAACCGTCCAGCAGCGCCGGGAAGCCCTTGCGCTTGACCAGGTTCATTTCCGCCTGGTACAGCGGCACCACGCAGTGGAAATAGATGTCCTTGCCGTCGCGCTCGAGCGCCGCGAAGGCGTCCGGCGCCGAGGCCGGCGGCAGCAGGATGGCGCCGGTGAATTCGACGCCCTTGGCGTAGGGCTTGGCCGGTGCGCCGTTCGGCACCGTGTGGCCGAGGCCGAGCCAGGTCGCGTGCTGGTGCGGATAGTGGGCCAGATGGCGCAGCAGCGCCACCGGCCAGTACCAGCGCTCGTCGCGCACCGACGCTTCGTCGAGCTTCCAGTCCGCGGGCAATGCCATCATCAGTTCGCCGAAGGGCGGCGCGCCTTCCGGCACCGTCATGGGGCGGCTGCTCATGCCGGAGGTGACCAGGCGCAGGAAGGGTATGCGCTCGTTGGCCGGCACCACATGGATGTCGACCTGCACCGGGTCGGCGATGGTATCGTGGAAGACGGTGTCGATCCGGCCGAGGTGGACGGCAATGTGCTCCGCTACCGGATCATGCGGCAAGACGGTGGGCGCCACCTGCTGCTGGGTCGGCGCGGCAAGCGGATACAGGGGGGTGCTGGTCGGTTCGGTCATGCGACAGTAGAAAAAGATGTGCGTTCTGCGGGGCGTCTATCATACCCGCGCAACAGCGCAAGGTGGCGGACAGCGCCAATTTGTTCTCGCTAGTACAATAATGCATTGCACAATATTTCATCGCTGCCAAGAAAGAAGAACATGCCTACTGCGAAAAACTTTGCCGGCATTGCCGTCACCCTCGCGCTTGCTGTCGGCGCCGGAGCAGCCCACGCCCAGGCTCTCGGCGGCTGGGCCGACTCGGCGTCGATCGAGTTCGGCACCAATCCCCAGCAGCGCATGCTGCGCGTGGCCGTCCAGAACGACTGGGACCAGCGCTGGTTCGCCCGCAACGGCTACCACCTGTCGGGCTACTGGGAAACCAACCTGGCGCTGTGGCGCCTGCGCGCCTACCAGAATGTGCCGGGCCGAACCAAGAACATCGCCGTGGTCGGCTTCACCCCGGTATTGCGCTACCAGAGCGACAGCAAGCTCGGCCTGTATGGCGAGATCGGCATCGGCGTGAACCTGTTCTCCACGCTGTACAAGAACGAAGACAAGGAACTGTCCACCGCCTTCCAGTTCGGCGACCACATCGGCGTGGGCTACACCACCGCCAAATGGGATTTCGGCCTGAGGTACCAGCATTACTCGAACGCCAGCATCAAGAGTCCGAACGGGGGCGCAAACTGGATCGTCGCCAAGGCGGCCTACCGGTTCTAAGAACCTATTCCAGTAGGAAGGAGGAAGCTGGCGGCGATGCATGGCAAGCGCGGGCAAGGCGCGAGGAGGCCGCATGGCTAGCCATGCAACGACGAGCAACGCCGCCCCCGCTTGTCAGGCGCGCCGAAAGCGACTCATTTCCTACTGGGATAGGTTCTAAGTGTGGCGTGGCAGGGTCGCGATCTATGACACAATCGGGCCGAGGCGGGCCGCCCGGCCTGCCGGTTTCACGAGGCCCGCTTGACTGATCCGAGCACCATCAAACGCTATCTGCCGTGGCTCGTCGCGACCGCCCTGTTCATGGAGCAGCTCGACGCCACCGTCGTCAATACCGCCATCCCGAGCATCGCGGCCAGCCTGCAGGTCACGCCGCTGAGCCTGAAGTCGGTGGTTACCAGCTACATCCTTGGCCTGGCGGTCGGGATCCCGCTCAGCGGCTGGATGGCGGACCGCTTCGGCACCCGGCGCGTGTTCTTCATCGCCATCTCGATCTTTACCATTGCCTCGATCCTGTGCGGACTGTCCGTCGACGCGAGCATGCTGACGGCCGCGCGCTTGCTGCAGGGCCTGGGCGGCGCAATGATGATGCCGGTCGGCCGCCTGGCCATCGTGCGCACCTTCCCCAAGAGCGAACTGCTGGCGGCGATGAATTTCGTGATCATCCCGGCCCTGATCGGACCGCTGCTGGGCCCGACGGTCGGCGGGCTGATCGTGCACTGGACCTCGTGGCGCGTGATCTTCTTCATCAACGTGCCGGTGGGCCTGGCGGCGCTCTACCTGGTCTGGAAGCACATGCCCGACTACCGTGGCCACGAGAAGCGGCCGCTCGACGTCATCGGCCTGCTCCTGTTCAGCAGCGGCACGGCGATCCTGTCCTGGCTGCTCGAAGTCTTCGGCGAGCACACCCTCGACGCATTCACGGCCGCCCTGCTGCTGGCCCTGTCCCTCGGCCTGCTGGGCACCTATGCCTGGCATGCGCTGCGCATCAAGCATCCGCTGCTGCGCCTGACCCTGTTCAAGGTGCGCACCTTCCGCATCTCGGTGGCGGGCGGCTTCCTCACCCGGCTGGGCGTGGGCGCCCTGCCCTTCCTGCTGCCGCTGCTGTACCAGCTGGGGCTGGGCCTGCCGGCCTGGCAGTCGGGCCTGTTGATGATGCCGGCCGCCGCGGCGGCGATGGGCATGAAGATGTTCGCGCCCAGGCTGCTGGCGCGCTTCGGCTACCGCCAGGTACTGACCGTGAACACGGTGCTCATCGGCCTGACGATCGCGATGTTCACCCTGGTCGGCCCCGGCACGCCCTTCTACGTCATCGTCGCCATCAGCCTGGCCCAGGGCTTCTTCAATTCGCTGCAGTTCTCGAGCATGAACACGCTGGCCTATGCCGACATCGAGCCGCAGGACACCAGCATGGCGAGCACGATGTCGAGCTCCTTCCAGCAGCTGTCGATGAGCTTCGGCCTGGCCGCAGGTTCGATCGTGACCGCCTGGTTCCTGGGACCGGTGGCGCAGGACAACCGGGATCAGGTGGTGCAGGCCCTGCACCACGGATTCGCGACGCTGGCGGTGCTGACGCTGCTGTCATCAAGCGTATTCTGGCGCCTGCGCCGCAACGACGGCGACAGCATCAGCCGCGGCCAGGCCAAGGCCAAGGAAGCGGAGCCGGTTGCCGAGGCCTGAGTGCCGACGGCCGGCCGCTAGCTTGACGAAGCGAGGCGGCCCAGCACCTTCTCGCGGTTGTTCATCACGAAGTTGACGAACACGGGTTCCTTCACCGCCAGCCTGACCAGGCCTGGCAACAAGGGATAACAGAATGTCGCCACCTTGCGCACGCATTCGTCGTCGCGCAGGGCATGCTGCGCGGCCTGGCCGGCGCCGCCTGCCAGCATGGGCATCAACTCCTCGCGCTTCCTGTCGATGATGGTGGAGACCGGTCCGATCAGTTTGTCGGCCAGGCCGTGCTCTACGCTTGCGTCGTTCATGGGCGTTCTCCAGGTTGGGATACCTGAATATTGCCTTAGAGAATGGAAACCCTTATGCGCCGAGGCAGACACCCGTTTTACCGCCATCAAGCGGAACCGTCACGCCCGGCGGCGCGACGTGGTAATACAGCGAGACGATCTTCCAGCCGTCCTCATCTCGATAGAGCTGGATGCTGTTCACGCCCGTGTAGTCGGCCTTCGCGGCCTTGGGATCGCGGCGGGTTTCGACGACGCTGTAAACGGTCGCGAAGCGATCGTATTCCTTTACGTCGCGCACGACTTCGCATTCGTAGAAGCCGTACGGCCGTACCCGGCGCTGGTCGGCAATGAAGTCCGCAGCCTTGATCGACTGAAAGCGCGGCTGGCCGTCGCGGTAGACGCCGCCGGCAACGATCGCTTCCTCGCGGAAGAGCCGCTGCAGCCGGTCCGCGTCGGCCGCGACGCCAGGCGCATGGCTCGAGGCTTGCCACAACTCGGCGACAGCGGCGGCCGGCGTCGCGGCTGCGAAGGTGGACAGGGGCAGGCAGGCAAGGATGGCGGCGAGCAAACGGCGCATGGTGGGTCCTCAGGAATGCAAATCCCGCAGTATAAAGGCCGCGCAAACCAAAAAGCCCGTCGATGGACGACGGGCTTCAGGCTGATCGAGGAAAAACCGTCAATGACGGCCACGGCCCCGGCCGCGTCCCCAGCCGCGGCCATCGTGGTGGCCGCGGCCGTCACGCCAGCCATGGCCGCGGTGGTAACCGTGGCGCGAGCCCCCGTAGTAGCCGAGTCCGAGATTCACTTCAACCGGCGGGCCCACGTAGGTGGAATAGCCGGAATAGCCGGAATAGCCGGAATAGCCGGAATAGCCGGAATAGCCGCCACCGTAATACGGATCGTAGCCGGCGTAGGGCGGTCCATAGACCGCACAACCGCCGAGTCCAGCAGCCAGCAATAGTGCGGCTACGCATCGTTTCAAACCATGTACGCTTCGAGCAGTCATCTGAGCCCCCTAACGGTGAACCTGAGTTCAGTCTAGGTCCACGCAGGCTGGCTTCAAATGGATTTTACGTTTGCTAACCTGCTTTCCCGGCAGCATCCTGCATCAGTTCAGCGCTTGCGGAATCACCTGGACTGAACCGCGTTTGCGAGGCTGCGGCGTGGTGATAGGGGAAAAATAGATGCGCTTCTGCTCCATGGCGACATAGACACGATGGCGATGCAGGAAGTCCGCGCCCAATACCAGTACTTCTCCTTCATGGCTCAGGTCCATCAGGCGCAGATCCAGGTCCTTGACCTCGAGTTGGCCGATCGACATCAGCGGAACCGGAAGCTTCCATACCGGCTTGTCTGCGGCATGTCCGGGCAGAGGCGCCTCGCGCGTCGCGCCAGGCGAGTCCGGCGTCAATCCAAGCCTGACCGCCGCAGCTTTCGGCACGTAGGAATATGGCGTTGCGGTGGACAGCAAGGCGTGAATGGGCTTCCCCCCAATCGTTGCGGTAAAGACGACCCGGGCGTCGCGCTTCCAGGGGTCCCACATGGCGAGGACCGATACCGCCTGCGGATCCCAATAGGCCAAATGCGCCCCGATGCAGCCAGTCGGATTGAAGGACTTCAGGTAGCCGGCGTCGAGAGCGATTTCCAGGTCGTTCTGGAGAAGCATGCCGGCGCCGACGCGTACCCCATAGGTGTCGTCCGTGAAGTTCTCGACCTTGTAGGTGCCGCCTTTCCCCTTGACCGGTCCGATCGAGAAATCCTTGATGTTTGCATGCGAAAAGTCCACGTAAAGGTCAACGTTCGTCGGATTGCGCGCATCTTCAACGTCCAGCTTGCTGGTCGTATGGCGTACCTCGATGCCGAGACGCTCCAGGATTTTCTGGTTGAAAACGAGGGATTCGCCGGCCCCGGTGCTCAGCATGGCAGGAACGATGCTGCCATTGATCGTGGCTTCACCGACCGGGCGCAAGTCGTCCGCGAATCTGAGCGGTATATGTGCCTGTTCGCGCATGTCGCAGCCTGCCGGCAAGGAATTCGCCCATGCCGCTTGCGACATGAAAAGGCCGGCGCAGAGGGCGGTGATGGGGGAAGTCGGGCGCTTGAGGGTCATCGTCTTGTCCTGAATGTTTTGCATGAAATGCAGTATAGGGACTTGGATGAGCATCAAACGGTGCTTGGCGAAAATTACCCTTTCGGGATACAGACGACGAATAAAGGAGAGTTCGGTCGCACAAAGCAAAAAACCCCACTGCTCGGATTCGCATTGCATATCCTCGCCCTGGTGGGGTTTTTATGAACGTAAAAAAGCCCGCTCAGATCACTGAGCGGGCTTTTTCATATAACTAGCCTGACGATAACCTACTTTCACACTGGTTGCAGCACTATCATCGGCGCAAAGTCGTTTCAC